>NZ_JBHTST010000099.1:0-31713 GCF_042794995.1 Streptomyces sp. NPDC056503 | reverse complement strand
TCGTGGGCCCGGACATGTGTATAACAGACAGGGGCGGTGCGGTGCGGGGCGGTCAGGCGCGGGGCGAGCGGTGCGGCGCGGGGCGGTCAGGCGCGGGGCGAGCGGTGCGGCGCGGGGCGGTCAGGCGCGGGGCGGTCAGGCGCGGGGCGGTCAGGCGCTCTCGCGGACGGCGAGGTCGATCAGGTCGCAGATCTCCCGGGGCCGGGAGGCGAGGGAGGCGTGGGAGGCGTCGAGTTCGACGGTCTTCCGGGGGTTCATGCGGGCCGCCATGCGGCGTTCGTTGTCGGGGTGGATCATGCGGTCCTCGGTGGACACCTGGTACCAGGTGGGCTTGGCCCGCCAGGCGGGGGCGGTGACGGTGTCGCCGAAGGTGGATCCGAGCGGAGCCTTCTGCGTCACCGCCATGACGAGGGCCTCGTCGGCGTCGAGGTCCTGGGCGAAGCTCTCCCGGAAGGCGTCCTGCCGGATCCAGAGGTAGCCGTCGGAGTCGGGGGCGATGGCCTCGAAGGCGGCCGGCGGGTGCTCCTGGCTGAGCTGTCCGGGGCTCTCCCCCGCGTCGGGCGCGAAGGCCGCGACGTAGACGAGCCCGGTGACGTTCGGCAGGTCGCCGGCCTCGGTGATGACGGCTCCGCCGTAGGAGTGGCCGACGAGGAGGACGGGGCCGTCGACCTGCCGGACCATCTTGCGGGTGCGTTCGGCGTCGTCGGCCAGGGAGGTGAGGGGGTTCTCGACGGCGTGGAGCCGGTGGTGGCCGCGGCGGTGGAGTTCGACGACGACCTTGGCCCAGTGGGCCGCGCCGCCCCAGAAACCGTGGACGAGGACGATGGTGGGCTCGTTGTCTGCCATGACGTGGTCGCCGTTCTCGCTGGGGATGTACGGATCCCGCCCCGGGGCGACGTTACGGCCGGTGGGGTGACCCCGCACCTCCGCCGCCTGCGGTCCGGGCGTGGTGGGCGGAGACTGGGAGCGGAGCCGCACGCGCGAGGAGGAGGGCCCGTCATGAGGAGTGCCGCACCCAAGGTCGGTTCGCTGCCGGCCGAGCACCGCGAGCGGCTTATGGCCTTCGCCGAGGACGTCTACTTCGAGTCCGGGGACCGCCTCTTCGAGGAGCAGCGGCACGCGGACCGGTTCTGGATCGTGAAGACGGGCGCCGTGAGCCTGGACGCCAAGGTGCCGGGGCGGGGGTCACCGGTGATCGAGACCCTGCGCCACGGCGAGCTGGTGGGCCTGTCCTGGCTCTTCCCGCCGTATCTGTGCCAGTCGGGGGCGGAGGCGATGACGCCCGTCAGGGCGTACGAGTTCGACGCGACGGCGGTGCGGGCGATGTGCCTCACCGACCGGGAGTTCGGGTCGGCCGTCTTCTTCTGGGTGGGGTCGATCCTGGCCCACCGGCTCCAGGTGACCCGGGTGCGGCTGCTCGATCTGTACGCGCCGCACGGCAGCGGGATCATGGCCTGAGGTTCCGTGGCGCACGGGCGTTGACCTCTCGTGGCGCCGGCCGTACGGTCCGGACGGCCGCCACGCCGCGTACCGCTCCGCCGCCGACGTCAGGAGCCCCGCATGGTCCCGCCCGACGCGCGCACGACGCCCGTGCTCCGGGAGCGGTGGCGGGTCCGGCGGCGCGGGCGGCCGTTCGGCGCCGGTCTGCTCCTCGCGCTGGGCGGTGCGGAGATCCTGCTGGTCCAGCGCGCCGGTCCCGCGGCGCTCGTCTCGGGCGAGGTCCGGTACGTGGTGCCGCTGGTGATGGCCGGCTGCGGGCTGCTGGTCGTCGCCGACCCCCGCCGGCGGCGGCCGTACGCGGCGGTCGGCGTGGTCGCCTCGCTCGCGTCCTGGGTGGCCTCGGACCTCGGCGGGTTCCTGCTCGGGCTGACGCTGGGGCTCGCGGGCGGCGTGCTCGCCCTGGCACAACGGTCGGGCGACCGGCCGGAGTGACCTCCGCCGCACCGGGGGCGCGGGCCCGTCCCCGCCGGCTACCCGGCGGTACGGTGACGTGACCTGGCGACGGACGGGAGGCCCCCGATGGCAGCAGCCGCGAGCGCGCGCGAGGCACTGGCCCTCGTCACCGACGACTTCACCGAACTTCCCTCCGACGTGCCCGCCTTCGCGGAGGGCGCCTTCCCGCAGGGGTCGTTCCCCGGGGGCACGGTCGGCCCGGAGGATTCCTTCCCGGCGGGCGCGGCCGGCGGTGACGGCCCGATCGGCTGGCCGGGATACGGCCGGGCCCGGGCCGCTGCCGCCGCCCGGTCCGGCGAGACCGAGTCCGTCGTCTGCGGCACCGGCACGGTCCGCGGGACCCGGACGGTGCTCGTCTCGTTCGCGTTCGGCTTCCTGGGCGGTTCGATCGGCGAGGGCACCGGGGACCGGGTCGCCGCCGCGCACGCCCACGCCCGGGCGCACCGGCTGCCCGTGACCGTCCTCCTGGCGACGGGTGGCAGCCGGATGCAGGAGGGGATGCGGGCGCTGGTCCAGCTCCAGCGGCTGGCCGGGGAGTCGGCGCTCACCCGGGCCGCGGGGCTGCCGCAGCTCGCGGTCCTGCGCGATCCGACGACCGGCGGCGGCTGGGCCACCCTCGGGGCGGGCTCCGACGTGGTCCTCGCGCTGCCAGGCGCGCAGGTCGGCTTCGCGGGCTCCCGGGTCCGGCCGCGGGACGCCGACCCCGCCGCGTACACCGCCGAGTCCCAGCTCGCCCACGGGCACGTCGACGGGGTCGTCCCGGCGGAGGAGCTGCGGGAGGTGCTGGGCCGCTGGCTGTCGCTGCTCACCCGCCCCTCCGAGGGCCCGGTCCCGCCGCCGTACGCGCTCGGCGCCACGGAGCCGGCCGGGAGCGGACGCGAGGCGGTGGCGGCCGCCCGCCGCCCGGAGCGGCCGCGCGCCGACCGCTACCTGGCCGAGGTCTTCACCGAACGGGCGGAGCTGTCCGGCGACCGCGCGGGCGGTACCGATCCGGGGACCCGGTGCGGCTTCGGCCGCCTGCCGGACGGGCGTACGGCCGCGTACGCGGCCCAGTGCGGGACCGCGACCCGACCGGCCGGCTTCCGGACCGCCGCCCGGCTGATACGGCTGGCGGGCCGCCTGGGGATCCCGGTCCTGACGCTGATCGACACCCCGGGCGCCGCGAACGACGCCGAGGCCGAACGCGCCGGCGCGGGCCCGGCCATCGCGGAGCTCTTCGGGGCCGTCGCGGAGGCCCGGGTACCGGTCACCGCCCTGCTCGTGGGCGAGGGCGGCTCGGGCGGCGCGCTGGCCCTGGCGGCGCCCGGCAACACCTGGGCGACCCCGGACTCGTACTTCTCCGTCATCGCCCCCGAACTCGCGGCGGCCATCCTGAAACGCCCTCCGGAGGACTCGGACACGACCGCCGACGACCTGCGCCTGCGTCCGCTGGACCTGGTCGACCTGGGTGTCGTACGGGGTGTGGTCGGCGCCCGCCCGGCTCCGGCCTCCGGCGGCGGGGTCCGCTGAGGCCGGAGCGTCGGGGTCCGGGGGTGGGTCAGTGGCCGAGCTTCCGCTTCAGCTCGGCCTTGTTCATCCGGGACCTGCCGTGCAGGTCGCGGCGCCGGGCCTCGGCGTAGAGCTGGTCGTAGGTGGGGCCCTGGGCGCCGGTGTGGGAGCGCTTCCCGCCCCGGCGGGAGGAGGACATGTCCTGGGTCGAGCTCTTGCTCGCGGTCGTCGACTCGTCGGCCCGGGCGCGTTCCTTGTTCACCGTGCGGGCGGCGATCTCCTGCGCGCGTGACTCGCTCTCGCCGCGGTCCAGCGCGCTGTCCTTGATGTGCTCGTACTGCCTCTCGCGCTTGGCGTTCGATCCGCGGGGCATCGCGCTCTCCTCTCGGTGCGGTCAGTCGTCGGGCCGTTCGGTACGGTCAGTCGCCGGGCCGTCCGCCGTGGACGTGCCGCCGGGTCCAGCGGACCACCAGGCGCAGCAGCAGGAGCAGCGTCACCACCCAGACGGCGGCGAAGGCCCAGATCAGGGCCGGGGTCGAGGTCACCACCGCGAGGACGAGCAGGGCGAGTGTCGCGGCCCCGAGCGCCGCGGCGCCCAGTCCGCCGCGCCCCGTGCTCCGGGGAGGGCGGAGGGCCGGCCGGCGTCCGGCCATGTGGCGGGCGAGCCTCTCGTCGGCGCTCAGGTCCCGCTCGATCTCGGCGAGTACGCGCCGCTCGTGTGCGGAGAGCCGGGCCTCGTCCATCGCGGACACCTCCTTCGGTCAGGGTCCCGCGCGGGGCGGCGGGGTCGTCCCACCGCGCGGCTACCCTCCCGCGGCGCCTTCGGACAGCGCCCTCGGGGCGTGCTCCCGGCCGGTGTCCTCGGACAGCGCCCTCGGGCCGTCCTTCCGGCCGGTGGCTTCGAGCGGCGGGAAGTGGACCTCGCACCACACGGTCCCGCCGTGCTCCCGTGGCATCCAGCCCCAGGCCGCGGCGAGCCGCTGGACCAGATAGAGGCTGTTCCGGCAGGGGATGCCCGGCCGGTGCCGGCCCTCCGGGCGGGGGGCCTCCGTGCCGGTGTCGCTCACCTGGAGCCAGACGCCGTCCGCGGAACGGTCGATGCGGAGCTCGTACGGGACCGTGCCGCGCCGCACCGCGTGGGCGACGAGCTCGGTGACGAGCAGCTGTACGTCGCCGGCGGCCGTCCTGGCCCTCGGGGAGAGCGGCCCGTACCAGTCGGCCACGGCCTGTGCCGCGAGATCACGGAAGGTGCCGGCGGTGCCAGGGCCTCCGCCGCGCGCGTACCGCCTCGACCAGGTCCCACGGTTCCTCTCACGTGCCGCCATGAAACGCCCCTAACCTTGACCTATCGGGTTAAACGCTGATGAAACGAGTCAAAAGCCACTGAGGGGGAATCCTTCACACGAGGACGCTCAACCGGTGGCCCGTGACGCCCGCTTCCCTTCCGGAGGTGGCGCCGGTCCCTCGGAACCGTCGAAGGAACCCTTATGACCACCGGCGGAACCCCCTACACACCCACCCGCACGGCCCCCGCCCGCCAGGAGACGCCCCTCTCGGCCGCGACCCGGCGGCGTGCGCTGGGGGGGCTGCCGGAACCGGTGAACCCGCTCGCGTCCTCCACCGGCGACGCCCGGAGCCTCTCCGTGGCGATGTTCGTACGGCTCCGGGAACTCGACGAGGGCACCCCTGAGCGCGCGTACGTGCGCAACACCCTGGTCGAGCTGAACCTGAGCCTGGTGAAGTTCGCCGCCCGGCGCTTCCGCGGTCGCCCGGAGCCGATGGAGGACATCGTGCAGGTGGGGACGATCGGGCTGATCAAGGCGATCGAACGGTTCGACCCGGAGCGCGGCGTCGAGTTCTCCGCCTTCGCGCTGCCGACGATCGTCGGCGAGATGAAGCGGTTCTTCCGGGACACCGGCTGGGCGGTCCGGGTGCCACGCCGCCTCCAGGAGCTGCGCATCGACCTGGCCAAGGCGTCCGACGCCCTGGAACAGCGCGACGGGCACCGACCGGACCGTGCCGCACTGGCCGAGCGGCTGCACCTCACCGCGGAGGAGGTCGCGGAGGGGGAGCTCGCCGCCAACGGCTACACCGCCCACTCGCTGGACGCCCCCGTCGGCGACGAGGAGTCCCGCGCCCCGCGGGGGACGTCCGGCCGTCGCACGGCCGTCGACGAACCCGCCTACGAGCTGATCGACGACCTGGACTCGCTGCGGCCGCTGCTCGCCCGGCTCTGCGACCGCGACCGGCGGATCCTCTCCCTGCGCTTCGGCGAGGAGCTGACCCAGGCCGAGATCGGCAGCCGGATCGGGCTCTCCCAGATGCACGTCTCCCGGCTCCTCGCCCGCATCCTCGGCGAGCTCAAGGCCGGTCTGCTGGACGACGACGCCGCCACGGCGGACGCGACGGCCTGCTGACCTCCAGCCACACGACCTTGCCCACCGTCCCCGGCCCCCGGTCCGAGGAACCCCAGTCGGTCGCCAGCCGGTCGAGGACCATGAGCCCGTGACCGCCGGGCAGGGAGGGCGAGCGGGGCGCCATCCGCCGGGGGTGTTCGGGGCTGTGGTCGGCGACCTCGACCCGGAGCAGCCCGTCCGCGTGCCGGAGCACGAACTCCTCCGGACCGCCGCCGTGCAGACAGGCGTTGGTGACGACCTCGGAGACGAGCAGCAGGACGTCCTCGACCCGCTCGCGGGCCTGGGCGCTCTCGGCGGGGATCCAGCCCCAGTCGGCGAGCGCCCGCGCCGTGAAGTCCCGGCACGAGGAGACCGCGCCCGCGCTGCCGTGCAGCAGCAGCCGGCGCGTCTGCCGCACGGGGGTGTCGTCGCCCTGGGTCATCCCGCCCTCCCGCACGACCGGCGATCCCATCAGACCGGGTCGCCGGGAGGGGCGCCGCCCGTCCCGGCGCCCGGCCCGCCGGCGGATCCGTCACCCGGTCCGCCGGCACCTCCGCCGGCGCCTCCGTCAGTGCTCCCGTCGGTGGTCCTGTCGGTGGTCCTGTCGGTGGTCCTGTCGTCCGTGAGGGCCTCGCCGACGTCCGCGTACACCCGGAAGACGCGCAGCGCCCCGGTGATCTCGAACATCCGGTCCACCGGGGGCCGCAGCCCGGCCAGGTCCAGCTCCGCACCCGCGTCCCGTGCCCGGGCGCGGGCTCTGAGCAGCAGGTTCAGGCCGGTGGAGTCGCAGAAGTCGAGTCCGGCGCAGTCGACGACGATCCGTGCCGCGTCGGCGTGCTTCTCCAGGGCGGTGCCGAGCGGCTCGACCGTGTCGTGGTCGAGCTCCCCGAACGGCGCCACGACGACGGTCTCCCGGCCCCAGGCCGGCCGTACGTCCACCCTGAACCGCTCCGGCCGACCCGTCGGCGGACCGCTGCCGGGCGTTCCCTCCACGCCGTCCATGCGCACCTCACCTTCACCGGGTGAGTCCATTTTCGACCCGTAGGCCCCACTGTGCGAGGGAGAGCCCCGGCGCCGTGCGAGGGAGAGCCCCGGCCGTCGGCTCAGAGGGTGACCGGGGGCGGCGTCCAGCGCTGGTTGCGGGCCACGCCCGTACCGACGCCGTACTCCTTCCTGAGGTGCTCGGGGATGGCGTAGTGCATCACCCGGCCCCGGGTGAGCGCGGACAGCTCGAAGACCGAGGTGAGGTGGCCCAGCCGGTCGAGCGCCCAGGCCGCGAACGGCGAGGCGTCCTCCACCGACTCCAGGACCCCCAGCAGCGTCGGCAGCGCCTTCACGGCGGTGTCCCAGCGGCTGCGGGGCACGTCGAGCCAGTCGCCGACGGTGTCGCCCACGAGGTGCCGGATCAGGGCGGAGACGACCGGGTCGAACAAGGTGCCGGGGACGACCTCCTCGTACAGGTCGATCAGCTGCCGGGTCAGCACGACGCCCTCCTCCGAGGGGCCCATGTGCCGCAGCAGGTAGAGGTCGAGGAAGCGGCGCGCCTCTTCGAGGGACTTCGGCACGGCCGTCTGGTCGACGCCGAGGATCGCGCCGACCACCCGCCAGGCGTAGTAGTACGCCTCCGCGCCCTCGGTCGACATGTGGACGCCGAGCCGGTGGAGGCTGTCGAGGACGAGCATCGAGAAGAACATCTGCCCGCCGATCATGTCCTCCTGGCAGATCGGCACCCCGTCGACGGCGGTGTCCCAGCGGTCCGCGCGGACCAGGTGGTGACGGATGGAGGCGTGCAGGAGCCGTACCTTCTGCGCGGCGGGGACGAACCGGCCGCCGGCCTCGAAGGCGTCGGGCCGCATGAGGTACGTCGTGAACTGGCCGGTCTCCGCCATGCGCTTGCTCGGGTAGTGCAGGCCGTGGGTGGCGGAGAGCAGCCGGGCGACGCGCGGGACGACGTAGCAGGCGGGCATGGAGGCGAAGGAGAGGGCGGTGTTGATGTGGACGTTGTTGTCGGTGAAGAAGAGCCGGGCCTTCTCCATCTCGTTCCAGTCGACCCAGGCGGGCGGGACGGCCGTCGCCTCCAGGTACTCGCGGGCCACGTCCGGAAGGCCCGCGGGCAGTTCCTGTCCGGAGACGGAGACGTACCGCATGAGGGAGTTGAAGAGGCCGACCTCGCCGCGCTCGAAGAGGGTGGCGACGACCGCGTCGGCGAGCTCGTCGCCGCCGTGGCGCAGGGCGTCGAGGTCCGCCTCGGTGTACGGGGTGGCGGTGGCGTGGGTGGTGCCGGTCACGGCGGGCGCTCCTGGGAGGCGAGGGGTGCGGTGAGTGCGGTGAGTGCGGTGAGTGCGGTGAGTGCGGTGAGTGCGGTGAGTGCGGTGAGTGCGGTGAGTGCGGTGGGTGCAGTGGGTGCAGTGGGTGCAGTGGGTGCAGTGGGTGCAGTGCGGCAGCGCGGTGGGGGTCAGTGGTGACGGACGGCGGCGCGGTGGGCCAGGTCCGTGAGGGCGCGGTGGGCGGCGGCCGGCAGGTCGAGTTCGTCGAGGGTGCGGACGGCCTCCTCGACGCGGCCGGCGATCATCCGCTCGACCCGTGCGGGCGCGCCGAGCTCGCCCATCAGCGCGCGCACCTCCCGCAGTTCGCCGTCGTCCGGCGGCTCGTCCCCGGCGAGCGTCCGCCGCAGCAGCTCCCGCCGCGCGGGGTCGGCGGCCCGCCAGGTCTCGGCGAGGAGCACGGTGGGGCGGCCGGCGCGGAGGTCGTCGAGGGGCTCCTTGCCGGTGCGGGCCGGGTCGCCGAAGAGGCCGAGCAGGTCGTCGCGGAGCTGGAACGCCTCGCCCAGCGGCAGCCCGTAGCGGGAGAGCCCCTCGCGGAGGGCGGCGGGCGCGCCGGCCAGCAACGCGCCGAGGAGGACCGGCTGTTCGACGGTGTACTTGGCGGTCTTGTACCGGATCACCTTGAGGGAGGTGCCGGTGTCCGGGAGTCCGCCGGTGTGGAGGATCTCCAGCGCTTCGCCGGCGACGAGTTCACGGGCGAGGGCGGCCCAGAGCGGCCTGCCCCGGGAGAGGTACGCGACGGGCAGCCCCGACTCGGCGTAGAGGCGGCCGGCGAGGGCCATCAGGTGGTCGCCGAGGAGCAGGGCGAGCGCGCGGGCGGCCGCCCGCGGGCGGCCTCGGGTTCCCGGCCCCCTCCCGGGCAGCGCCTCGAAGGCGTGGTGGGCGGTGGGCCGGCCGTGCCTCAGGGGGCTGTCGTCGATGAGGTCGTCGTGGACGACGGCGGCCGCGTGGACGAGCTCCATGGCGGCCGCGGCCCGCATCAGGGCATCGCTGTCGGGCTGCCCGGCGGCCCGCCAGCCCCAGTAGCAGAACGCCGCGCGGAGCCGTTTGCCGTGGTGGGCGGTGGTGCGCAACGCCTCGGCGAGCGGGTCGAGGGCCTCGTCGACGGCGAGGAGTTCGGCGGCCTCCTCGTCGAGGAACCCGGCGAGGACCGCGTCCGTCCGGGCCTTGAACTCCTCCGGCACCCAGGCGTCAGACATCGGGGGCGGCCTCGGGACCGGAACGGTGGGCGCCCGGTTCGGTGACGGGAGGCACGGGGGCGGAAGGCGCGGGGGCGGAAGGCGCGGGGGCGGGAGGCGTGGGGGCGGGAGGCGTGGGGGCGGCCCGGCGGGCGGCGGCCTCGCGGGCCAGGAGCTCCATGTGCGGGAGGGAGCGGGGGCCGTCGCGGTCGGCGGCGAGCCGGTCGAGGGCGAGCCGGCCACGGGCGCGGAGGTCGGCGGCGGCGTCCTGGGCGATGTCCGCGGAGTCGGCGCGGCCCAGGAGGGAGCGGAGCGAACCGGCGGCGGTGCCGATCGTGTCCACGACCAGGTCGGCGAGGCCTGCGGCCATCAACAGGGCCTTTTCGTCCGGGCGTTCGCCCGGGGGCGTGGGGTGGGTCATGCCGGGCCGGCTCCTCGGAGGGGAAGGGGTGAGGGGTACCGGGCCAGCATGGACCAGGGGCGGAGGCGCCCGGGAGGCGCGCTCACTCGTTCAGGTGATCATGGACGGGAGTTCCGGTGGAGGGACGGTGAACCCCCCTGGAACTCCGCTCCCACCGCGGGTAGTCGGTTCCCCATGCTCCACATGTCCGCGACCCTCGCCCGCCGCTCCTCCGTCCGCCGCTCCCCCGTCCACCGCTACCGCTCCCCCGCCCGGCGCTCCGGAACCGCCGTGGTGGCGTCCGCCGCCGTACTCCTGGCGGCGGGCTGCCGGCCCTCGCCGGGGTCGGTCTGCACCCTGATCGACTCCGAGTCCGGCGTGACCGCGACCTGGCGCCCGGCGGACTTCCCCGCCGGCTCCCGCTTCCGGTTCTGCGCCGACGCACGGTGCCGGGAGCGCGAGGCCCCGGTACCGGGCGACGGCACCTCCGCCTTCCTCCAGGTGCGGCTGCCGGAGGAGGACGGGCCGCGGGAGGTGGCGGTGCGCTTCACGGTCACCGACCCGGCCGACGGCGGCCGGGTCGTCCACGACCGCTCCGCGCGGGTCGCGCTGCGCGCGGTCACCCCGAACGGCGAGAAGTGCGGACCCACCGCCTGGCAGGCGGGGGTCCGCGCCGATCCTCGGGAGGGACTGGTCGTCAGGGGCTGACCGCGGTGCCGGGCGCTACGGGACCCAGTGGTTGCCGGAGACCGTGATCATCACCTGGAGCTGGATGCTCGCGGAGAAGTAGCTGCCGGTGTCGATCGGAGTGGCGACCATCTTGTTCCAGAGGGCGTCGAGCCAGGCCTGGCTGCCGGAGTCGGTCATGGCGGCGACCGCGAAGGGGGCGAAGAAGGCGGCCTCGCTGCCGGCGGAGATCTGGGTGCCGTCGAGCCTGTAGCCCATGGCGATCTTGCCGGGGTCGCCACCGGTCTTGCTCTTGATCCAGCCGTTCAACTTGCGCGCGGCGGCGAGGGACTTGGCGTCGCCGCTGGTCACGGCGTCGTCGGCGACGCGCCAGGGGGTGCGACAGGCGTTCCACCAGTACTGGCCGTCGTTCGGGTCCTCCAGGACCTCGCCGGGGGCCGGCTTGGGGCTGGTGTTCGTGTCGACGACGAAGTCGGGGAGGAGGCCGGTGCCCGGCGCGTAGCCGGACTGGAGGTGGGCGATCTGCGTCTGGTGGGCGGTGCGGACCGCGTCCCAGGTGGTGTCGCCGGTGGCCGCGCGGAAGGCGCGGAAGTGGTCGACCATCCAGTCCGAGGTGCGGGAGATGTAGTAGTACTGGTCGCCCGCGCTGGACCAGTCGCCGAGCTTGAGGAGCTTGGTGGTGGAGTTCAGCTCGTCCTTCTTGATGGCGGCGATGTGCTTGAGGGCGAGCGCCTTGTAGTCGTACGTGCCCGTGCTGCCCCACTGCTTGTCGGCGAGGAGCAGGCCGTAGGCGACGTCCATGTCGCCGTCGGTGGCGCCGTCGCCGCCGTTGACGCTGCGGCAGTTCACGTCCTGTTCGGCGGCGAGGAGGTCGGGGTTGACGGACGAGGGGTGGTCGAGCTTCCACTTGACCAGGCCGTCGAAGATCTTCTTGGCGTCGGGGTCGGCGCCGGCCATGGTGGCGGCGATGACCATGCCGTAACCCTGGGCTTCGGCGACGTAGGGGTGGTCGGCGTCGGGCGAGACGACCTGGTACCAGCCGTTGCCGCAGTTCTGCCGGACGAAGGCGGCCTTCCAGCGGTGGTAGTAGTCGACGACCTTCTGGTCGATGCCGGACTGGGCGCCGGAGGGCTTGAGCATGCCGGCCGCGTAGGGCCTGAGGTGGCTGCCGAAGGGCACGCCGGGGCCGGTGCCCCCGCCTCCGCCGCCGGTCGGGGAGCCGTAGACCTCGAACTCGTAGAGCGAGTAGCCGTACGGGGTGCCCCGGCCGGTCCCGTACACCCGGACGTACCGGCCGCTGCCGGAGACCGCGAGGTCGTCGACGGCACCGTCCCCGCTGGTGGTCGAGTAGACGTCGGTCCAGGTGGAACCGTCGGCCGAGGTCTGGACGCGGTACGTCTTGGCGTACGCGGCCTCCCAGTCGAGCTTGACCCGGGAGAGGGTGTGGTTCGCCCCGAGGTCGATCCGCAGCCACTGCGGATCGACGCCCTCCAGGCTCGCCCAGCGGGTGGTGCGGCTGCCGTCCACGGCAAGGCCGGGGGCGAAGCCCGAGCCCTCCACGGACGAGGACGTCGCGGGCCTGCCCGCGGAGACGAGGGCGTCGGCGGCCTCGGCCTCGCTCTCGGGCAGGACGGCGAGGGGCAGGGCCAGTAGAGCGGCGAGTCCGAGCGGGATGGCGCTTCGTCGGCGCATGACAACTCCCTTTCTCTCCAGGGCGATCGCTCGTTAGGAAACGTTCCTAACTATCGGCGCGCCGAGCGTAGAGAGAGGCGGGGACCCTGCGCAAGACCCCGCACCCGAACGCCCGCCGAACGCCCGCCGGATATTGGCTACTGGCTACTGGCTACCGGCTACCGGCTACCGGCTACCGGCTACCGGCTACCGGCTACCGGAGAGTGTCAGGGCCCGGGCGAGGGCGGCGGCGAAGCCGTCGGGGTTGTCGAGCATCAGGTTGTGCCCGGCCGCGGGCACCTCCAGGACCGGCACACCCATCTCCGCAGCCTGCTCGGCCGCCCGGTCCGGCAGGCTCTTCTCCCCCACCAGGAACGCCCGGGGCAGCGTCAGCGCCCGCAGCACGTCGCCGGCCTCCGGGTCGCCGCCCTCGACGAGCGCGACCGCGCTGCGGTGCACGGCCCGCGCGTCGGCCAGCCGCAGCCGCGCCGCGTAGTCGACCCGGTCGGCGAGCGCCAGCATCCGCGCGTACCCGGTTTGGACGAAGGTGTCCTCCGGCTGACGGGCCACCGGCCTGCTGAACGCGCCCCCGCCCGCGTACAGGTTGGGCTCCGCGACCACCAGCCGGGCGATCCGCCCGGGCCGGGCCGCCGCCAGGTGGATGGCCACGGCGCCGCCCATCGAGTGGCCGACCAGCTCGACGCCGGTCAGGTCGAGGTGGTCGAGCAGCGCGGCGACGGCCGCCGCCTGCCCCTCGGGCCGGTAGTCGAAGTCGTCGGGCCGGTCGCTCAGCCCGTGCCCGAGCAGGTCCACCAGCAGTGCCCGTCCCCCGCCGAGCGCGGGGTGGGTGGCGATGTGCGCGAAGTCGGAGGCGGCGGTACACCCGAGGCCGTGGAGGTAGACCCGTGCGGGCCCCTCCCCCGGGAGGTCGAGCCACCGCAGCCAGGCCTGACGGTCAGTCAGGAACAGTTCTCTCATGGAGGCACCCTACGAAGCGGGGCGGGCGGCCGAGGAGGGCGACCGATGCCGGGCGGGTCCGGGGAGGGAAAGGAGCGGGGAGGGGAGGAGCGGGGAGGGGGCCGGTGCCGGGCCGGGGCGCTGCGCTACGGTGGCCTTCCATGGCATCGAGCACCGCACTCTGGTCCTTCGCTCTCGTCGTGGGACTCCTCACCCTCACCCCGGGCCTCGACACGGCCCTCATCCTGCGGACGGCCGCGCTCGGCCGCCGCACCCGCGCCTGGGGCGTCGTCCTCGGCATCCAGACCGGCACGCTGATCTGGGGCGCGCTGACCTCGCTGGGCGTGACGGCGCTGCTGACCACCTCGCACCTCGCGTACGAGATCCTCCGCTGGGCGGGCGCCGCCTATCTGCTGTGGATGGCGGGCCGCATGATCGCCGAGACGTTCCGGCGCGACGGCTCGGGCGCGAGCGCGGAGGTGGAGGTCGGCGGCGCCGACACCCTCGCGGGCGGGTGGCGCCAGGGCACCCTCACCAATCTGCTGAACCCCAAGGTCGGCGTCTTCTACGTCGCCGTCCTGCCGCAGTTCATCCCGGCGGAGGCCCCGCACTTCGCGATGGGTCTCGCGCTGACCTCCGTCCACGTCGTCCTCGGCATGATCTGGTCCACGGTCCTGATCGCCTCCGCCACCGCGCTCGGCACCTGGCTGCGCGGGGCGCGGGCGCGGCGGGTCCTGGACCGGGTCACGGGCACGGTGATCGGGGCGTTCGCGGTACGGCTCGCGGTCAGCGACTGACGACGCGCGGGGTCACGTGCGCGGAGTCACCTGTACTGGGCGATCTGGATGAGGTTGCCGCAGGTGTCGTCGAGTACGGCGGTGGTGACCGGACCCATGTCCACGGGGGGCTGCGTGAAGCGGACGCCGAGGGCGGTGAGGCGGGCGTGCTCGGCGTGCACGTCGTCGACGGCGAAGGAGGTCGCGGGGATGCCGTCGGCGACCAGCGCCTCCTTGTAGGGCGGGACGGCGGGGTGGCCGGAGGGCTCCAGGACGAGTTCGGTGCCCTCGGGGTCCTCCGGGGAGACGACGGTGATCCAGCGGTCCTCGCCGATCGGCACGTCGTGCTTGAGCGTGAAGCCCAGCACGTCGGTGTAGAAGCGGAGCGCCTTCTCCTGCTCGTCGACGAAGACGCCGGCCAGGTTGATCCTCACGGGGTGTCCTCCGGGGGTGCGGGGGCGAGCCATCGCGCGACGATGTGCTCGAGCGGGCGGGTGTCGAGGTCGTGGAACTTGTAGCGGCCCTCACGACGGGGCGTGACCAGTCCGGCGGTCTCCAGCACCGCGAGGTGCTGGCTGACCGCCTGCCGGGAGATGGCGAGGCCGTGCCGGGTCGCCAGCCGGGCGCATATCTCGAAGAGCGACTGCCCGTCGCGTTCGGTCAGCTCGTCGAGGATCACCCGGCGCGTCGGGTCGGCCAGCGCCTTGAACAGATCCTCCTCCATGCCGCCACGATAGGCAAGTCACCACTTGCCTATCAAGCGGGGGCGCGCCGCCGGTGTGGTGCCGGGCTCGCCCGTGAGCCCTGTCCCGGTCGTGATCCCCGCCTAAGGTGGTCGCGTACCGGCCCGCCCTGACGAGGGAGAAACCTTTGAGCACGGCCCAGCGGAACGGCGCGACCCCGCCCGCCTCCTCGCACGTCGCCGACCGTCACGAGCTGATCCGCGTGCTCGGCGCGCGCGAGAACAACCTCAAGGACGTCAGCGTCGAGATCCCCAAGCGCCGGCTGACCGTCTTCACCGGGGTCTCCGGCTCCGGCAAGAGCTCGCTGGTCTTCGACACGATCGCCGCGGAGTCCCAGCGGCTGATCAACGAGACGTACAGCGCCTTCGTCCAGGGGTTCATGCCCACCCTCGCACGCCCCGACGTCGACGTGCTCGACGGGCTGACCACCGCGATCATCGTCGACCAGCAGCGGATGGGCTCCGACCCGCGTTCCACCGTCGGCACCGCCACGGACGCGAACGCGATGCTGCGCATCCTCTTCAGCCGGCTCGGCACCCCGCACATCGGCTCCTCGCGGGCCTTCTCCTTCAACGTCCCCTCGGTGAGCGGCGCCGGCGCGGTCACCGTGGAGCGCGGCGGCCGGACGGTGAAGGAGAAGGCGAGCTTCACCATCACCGGCGGCATGTGCCCGCGCTGCGAGGGCCGCGGCCGGGTCTCCGACATCGACCTGGCCGAGCTGTACGACGCCACCAAGTCGCTCGACGAGGGCGCGCTCACCATCCCCGGGTACACGGCGGACAGCTGGTACGGCCGGACGTACCGCCTCTCCGGTCTCCTCGACCCGGCGAAGCCGATCCGGAAGTACACCGAGCGGGAGCTGGACACGCTCCTCTACAAGGAGGCGACCCGCGTCAAGGTCGAGGGCGTCAACGTCACGTACGAGGGCCTGATCCCCAAACTCCAGAAGTCCTTCCTCGCGAAGGACGTCGAGTCGCTCCAGCCGCACATCCGGGCCTTCGTGGAGCGGGCCACGACCACCCAGACCTGCCCGGAGTGCGACGGCACCCGGCTGAACGAGGGCGCCCGCTCCTCGAAGATCGGGGGGATCGGCATCGCGGACGCCTGCGCGATGCAGATCAGCGATCTGGCCGCGTGGGTGCGGGAGTTGGACGATCCCTCGGTGGCGCCGCTGCTGGAGTCGCTGCGGCGCACCCTGGACTCGTTCGTGGAGATCGGGCTCGGCTACCTGGCGCTCGACCGGCCCGCGGGCACCCTGTCCGGCGGCGAGGCGCAGCGGGTGAAGATGATCCGGCACCTCGGGTCCTCGCTCACCGACGTCACCTACGTCTTCGACGAGCCGACGGCCGGTCTGCACCCGCACGACATCCAGCGGATGAACGAACTCCTGCTGCGGCTGCGGGACAAGGGCAACACGGTCCTGGTGGTGGAGCACAAGCCGGAGACGATCGCGATCGCCGACCACGTCGTGGACCTCGGCCCCGGCGCGGGTACCGGCGGCGGCACGATCTCCTACCAGGGGACGCTCGAAGGGCTGCGCGGCAGCGACACCGTGACGGGGCGCCACCTGGACGACCGGGCCTCGGTGAAGGACGCGGTACGGAAGCCGACCGGCGTCCTGCCGATCCGCGGCGCGACCGCGAACAACCTGCGGAAGGTCGACGTCGACCTGCCGCTCGGCGTGCTCGCCGTGGTCACCGGCGTCGCCGGCTCCGGCAAGAGCTCGCTGGTGCACGGCTCGATCCCGGCGGGCGCCGGGGTGATCTCGGTCGACCAGACCCCGATCCGCGGCTCGCGGCGCAGCAACCCCGCGACGTACACCGGGCTGCTCGACCCGATCCGCAAGGCCTTCGCCAAGGCCAACGGCGTCAAGCCGGCGCTGTTCAGCGCCAACTCGGAGGGCGCCTGCCCGACCTGCAACGGCGCCGGCGTCACGTACACCGACCTGGCGATGATGGCGGGCGTGGCCACCACCTGCGAGGAGTGCGAGGGCCGCCGGTTCATGGCCTCGGTCCTGGAGTACGAGCTCGGCGGGCGGGACATCAGCGAGGTCCTGGCGATGTCCGTGTCGGAGGCGGAGGAGTACTTCGGCGCGGGCGAGGCCCGCACGCCGGCGGCGCACCGGATCCTGGAACGGCTCGTGGACGTCGGCCTGGGCTACCTCACCCTGGGCCAGCCGCTCACGACCCTCTCGGGCGGCGAGCGGCAGCGGTTGAAGCTGGCCACGCACATGGGCGACAAGGGCGGTGTGTACGTGCTCGACGAGCCGACCACCGGTCTTCACCTCGCCGACGTGGAGCAGCTGCTCGGGCTGCTCGACCGGCTCGTCGACTCCGGCAAGTCGGTGATCGTGGTCGAGCACCACCAGGCCGTCATGGCGCACGCCGACTGGATCGTCGACCTCGGGCCGGGCGCGGGCCACGACGGCGGGCAGATCGTCTTCGAGGGCACCCCCGCCGACCTGGTCGCCGCCCGCTCGACCCTCACGGGCGAGCACCTGGCGCGGTACGTGGGCGCCTGATCACCGAGGGCCCGTACGGAGGCTCCGTACGGGTGCGTCCGACCACCGAGGCCCGCAGGTGGGTCCGATCAGCGCGGCCCGCACGGGGGCGCCCGATCACCCGTGGCCGGGCGGCGGGCCTCCGAGGACCGTCGACGGCGGCAGGAGGACGGGCGCGGTGGCCGTCGTCACCGCCACCGCCGCCACGGCCGCGCGGTGGGGGTCCGTCCACTCCCGGAGGCGGGGTACGGCCTCCGGGGGCGGCGGGCCCGCCTTGAAGCGGGCCTCCGCGCGGACCCAGGCGCGCAGGAGCGCGGGGCCCGGGTCGGGCCGGGCCAGCGCCTCGCGGAGGTCGGGCTCGGGCAGGACCCGGCGGAGGACCCGGAGGGGTCCGGGCCTGCGGGCCGCGGGTTCCACGTCGACGCCGACCGGGCCCGGCGCGACGGCCGCCGCGACCAGGCCGTCGGCGTGACTGACGCTGACGCCGAGGCCGGGGTACGCGGGAAGGTGCGGGCGGCCGTGGCCGTCCCCGCCGCAGCGGGGGCAGCGCTGGGCGAGGCCGGTCGCGGCGGGCGGGCGGCCGGTGGCGCGGGCGGCGCAGAGGCGGAGCAGGAGCCGCGCGGC
Source organism: Streptomyces sp. NPDC056503 (assembly GCF_042794995.1). Lineage (NCBI taxonomy): Bacteria > Bacillati > Actinomycetota > Actinomycetes > Kitasatosporales > Streptomycetaceae > Streptomyces > Streptomyces sp. NPDC056503. The sequence goes on along the minus strand of NZ_JBHTST010000099.1, from coordinate 14,016 downwards.
CAGGACGTCGTCCGCGCGGGCCGGGACGCGGATCGCGGCGAGCCGGCGGAGTTCCCAGGGGGCCAGGAGGTGCGGCCCGAGGCCGGGCGCGTCCAGGACCTCCCGGGTGGTCGCCAGCACCGCGAAGGCGCCGGGGGTCACGCGGTGGGGGCGAGGAAGCGTTCCCTGACGCGGGCGAGGGTGCGGAAGTCGTCGATGGTGACCTCCTGGAGGTCGATCGACGTGCCGGAGATGTCCTCCAGGAGGTCGATGAACTCCAGGAAGTCCATGGAGTCGATGAGCCGGGCCTCGATGAGGTCCTCGTGGACGTCGACGGGGCCTTCGAGGCCGGGGTTCTTCTCCTGGATCCAGGCGGTGACACGTTCCATGGTGCGGTTCTCCACGTGAGTAGTCTTCGACGGTTCGTCAGGCGGTGGCGGCGCGGAGGCGGTCGAGTGCCCGCTCGGGGCCGCCGTGGGCCTGGAGCATGGCGTGCACCCAGCGCTCGACGCCGAAGGCGACGCAGGCGCTGTAGGCGGGGCCGTGGCTGCCGGCGCGGATGTCGAGGCGCTCGCCGAAGAAGTTGCGGTGGCGGTTGACGGAGGCGATGGCGGTGCCGTCGGGCGCGCTGTACTCGTGCTTGACGGGGTCGAGGGCCATCAGGCGGGCCCGGGAGCCGCCCTTGTCGTAGAAGGGGTCGTCGGCGGTGGCGCGGGTGAGGTCGAGGCCGAGGAGGCCGGCGGTCTCCTGGATGAACTCGCCGCCGCGCTCCAGGTGTTCGAGGGCGCCTTCCTTGGTGCCGAGGTAGACGACCTCGCGCATGTGGAAGCCCCAGAGGCGGCGCAGTCCGTCGTAGTGGGTCTCGTTGCGGAAGCAGCGGCCGGCGGCGGAGAGCCGGAGGCCGTCCTCGCCGACGTCGGCTCCCTCCAGGGAGAGCAGCAGTCCGTAGCAGGTGGCGGACGGCAGGAGGTAGCCGGTGGGTTCGAGGGGACGGTCGCCGGGGGCCTGGCCGGCGGCGAGGAGGTCGTGGGCTTCGGGGCCGAACCGGCCCGCGGAGACGCCGAGATGGGGGAAGTTGCGGAAGTAGTCGAGGCGGGCGAGACCGTCGGCGGCGAGCAGCGGCGGTCCGGTGACCTCGGGGGCGGAGAGCCGGGCGGCGAGTCCGGTGAGGAGCGTGTCGAGGGCGCCCAGCAGAGCGGTGTGCACCGGGTCCAGCGTGATCAGGCCCGGGCCGGGGTTCTTGAGGCCGGTGACGGGCGGGGTCGTGGCGCTGGGTGTGCTCATGGAACCGTTCCCTCTCGGCGTGGGTGGTCGGTCAGGGGCGTCGGTCGCGAGGGGCGGGCCGCGCCCGTCCCTCGTACCGGTGCGGGCGGGGCGGCGGGCAGAGCCCTGCTCGCGGTCGCCGTCGACCGGGGCGCAGCGGTCGGGCCGGGCTCGACTGGTCGGGTCGGCGCCGGCTCTGCGCAAGGGGGACAGTAGGCCAGTCGACCGAGAGTTGTCTAGACCAAAGATCACCCGCCAACAGGCCTTTCGCGGGGTCGATTTCGGGCGGTTGGCCGACACGCGGGGCATACCGGCGGGTCACTTGACACCGGTGATGGTCTACACCAATTCTGTCCCTCGTCCCCCGCGGTCCCTCCACCGTCGCCAGGTCCGCGCCCGTCCCGCCGTGCCCCGCACCCGAGCCCGCACGCCGTCCGACTCCCGCCTGGAGGGACCTGTGACCACGCCATCCGCACCCGCCCCGCGCCGCCCGCGCACCCCCTACCTGCACCGGGCGGCCACCGAACGCCCGTACCTCAGCGACGACGGCGAGTCCTACCTCGCCGCGACGACCCTGCGGGAGCTGAGGAAGACCCGGCCGCTGCGGGTGCTCTCCGAGGCGGACTTCGCGCACTGGCAGACGTACGGCTACGTCATCGTGCGCGAGGCGATTCCGGCCGAGGCCGCCCGCCGGCTCCTCGACTTCGCCTGGGACTTCCAGGGGCTCGACCCCGAACGGCCGGAAAGCTGGTACGAGGACCGGCCGTTCCGCTCCGAACTGGACCAGCAGCTGCACATCTACGGCTTCGTCGAGGCGTACCACCACCAGCTGCTCTGGGACAGCCGCCAGTCCCAGCGGGTCTACGACGCCTTCGTCGACGTCTGGGACTGCGAGGAGCTCTGGGTCACCCTCGACCGGCTCAACCTCAACCCGCCCAACGTCCGCAACCGCGACCGCTCCCTCATCGAACCCACCGACCGGGGCTTCGACATCGAGCTGCACTGGGACATCGACACCACCCTCGGGGTACCGCCGCAGCGCGTCCAGGGCATCATCGCGCTCAACGACACCGCCCCCGAGACCGGCGGCTTCCAGTGCGACCCCGAGCTGTTCCGCCGCTTCGAGGAGTGGAAGCTCGCCCAGCCCGAGGGCCGCGACCCGATCCGCCCGGACGTGGACCGCGCCGAGTACCCCGTCGTCCGCCCCGACCTGCACCCCGGCGACCTGCTGATCTGGAACGGCCTGCTCGCCCACGGGGTGGCCCGCAACGCCTCCGCTAACGGGGTCCGCGCCGTCCAGTACCTGTCGATGATGCCCGCCCTGGAGGAGCACGCGAAGCTGCGCCGCTCCCGCGTCGAGTCCTGGCGCCACCTGCGCACCCCGCGCTGGAACCGCACCCTCGTCGGCGATCCCGTCCTGCACGAGTCCAAGCGCTACCCGACCGCCGAACTCACCCCTCTCGGCGCCCGGTTGCTCGGCCTCGCCTCCTGGCACGAGAAGGCCGGGGAAGCCGCCGACGAGCCCGGCCGCACGGCCGCACCGACCGGGGAGCCCGCGTGCGCCGCGTCTGCCTGACCCTCCCCACCAACCGCGCCTGCACGGCCACGATCGCGGCGGTCGCCGAGGAAGCGGCCTACGGCGCACGGGAGTTCGGCGTCGAGGTACACCTGCTGATCCTCGACTCGTCGCCGCCCGCCGACCTCGCCGACCACCGGAAGGCGGTCGCCGCCCTGCCGGCCGCACCGGGCGTCGTCGTCCACCACCTCGACGAGGACCGGCAGCGCGTCTTCCTCGGAGAGGTCGTCGCGGCGACCGGGCTCACCGAAGCGGACCGGCTGCTCGACCTGATGCTCCCGGCCGGGGTGTCGTACGGCGCCTGCACCAACCGCGCCTTCCTGCTGGCCGAGGCGCTCGGCTGCGCCTCGGTGCACCGCCGCGACTCCGACAGCCGCTACCAACACCTCGACGGCGAACCGGTCTTCCCGATCCACCACGAACTCGCCGCCCTCGGACGGCGGGCCGCGGACGTGGCGGGCTCGGTCGACCGCAGCCGGCTCGACCCGCGCTGCGCCGACCGGACCGTCGCCCTCGCCGGGGCCTCCTTCATCGGCGAACCCTCCGTGGACGTCGCCGGGATCCGCGCCCTCGACCCCGAGGCGTACCGCGAGATCGTCGGCCTGTCCGTACCCTCCGGCTATCCGGAGATCTGGCGCCGGAACCTGATCGACGAGGCCTTCCGGGGCGCCGGCACCGCCCCGTTCGACACCGACCGGACCACGCTGACCCTGGTCGGCCCCACCCGGGTCGACATGTGCAACGTCGCACTCGGGCGGGAGGTCTACGGCCGGGTCCCGCTGCCGCCCGCCACCGACACCATCGGCACCGACTACTTCCTCCTGCACCTGGTCCACGCCGCCCGGCTGCCCGGCGTCCTGCACAACCGGCACATCGTCAACTACTACACGGGCGAACGCCGTTCGGACGCGGGCTTCCTCGCCTACCAGCTCCGCTTCGCCAAGTACCTGCTCGCCTCCGCCCACCTCGAAGCGGTGTACACGGGCCTCGCGGCGGCCGGCGACACGCTCCTCGACCCCACGGGGAAGGTGCGGCCCTCCGCCGTCGCCGCCCTCGCCCGCGAGAGCACCCTGCTCGACCCGGCCGGCAACGAGGCCCGGCTCGACGTCCTCGACCGCCGCTACCGCTCCCTCGGCGGCCGGTACGCGACCGCCGCCGGCCTCTTCGCCGAGCGGCGCCGACGGCTCCTCGCCGAGGCCCGCTCCGACATGGAGGACTTCGCCCTGCTCGTCGACGCCTGGGCCGCCCTGACCGCGCACGCGAAAGGCACCGCCGTGAACCACCACCCGACGCCCGGGACCTCGCCCGCCCCGGCCGTGACGCCATGACGGCCACCCCCGCCGCCGGTGTCACCTCGGCCCGCACGCTCACCGTGCGCCACGCCGGCGGCGGTGCGCGCCGGGGCCCCGTCACCATGGGCCAGGCCAACATGATCCGCTGCATCCTGCGGGACGAACCCGCCGCCATCAACATCCACGACGTGTGGCCGGTCCCCGACGGCACCGGGATGGACCGCGCCCTCGACGCGCTCGCGGAACTCGCCACACGCCACGAGGCCCTGCGCACCACCTTCCCCCACCAGGCGGAGGGCGGCGCCGCCCCCGCCGAGCAGGTGGTGGCCCCCGACGGCTCGTTCACCGTCACCGTCCTCGACCACGACGAACTCCCCGAGGACACCGACGGCTACGCCGAGGCGGTGGCCCGCGCCGCCCGCGACACCCGCTTCCGCCTCGACCTCGACTTCCCGCTGCGGCTGCGGATCATCGCCCGGGCCGGACGGCCCGTCCGCGTCGCCCTCGCCGCCAGCCACGCCGTGACCGACGGCAGCGCCCTCGGCGTCCTCCGGGACGAATGGCTCGCCCTCCTGGCCGGCGAGTCGCTGCCACCGGTCACCGCGCTCACCCCGCTGGACCTCGCCGCCGAGGAGCACAGCCCGGCCGGACGGCGCAAGTCGGCGGCCTGCCTGGCCCATTGGGAACACGTCCTGCGCACCGGACCGCAGGCGATGTTCGCCGAGGACGGCGCCACCGGAACCGAGACCGACACCCCGGGGCTCACCCTCCGTTCGGCGCGCGGCGCCCGCGCCCTGGCCGCCGCCGCCCGGCGTACCGGCGCCCTCCCCGGCACCGTGCTGCTCACCGCCTGGTGCGTGCTCACCGCCCACCGGGCCGGCCAGTCCGTCTGCGTCGCCGCGGTGCCCACCTCGAACCGCTTCCTGCCGAAGCTGGCCCGCTCGGTGAGCACCCTCTCCCAGGACGCCCTCCTCTCCCTCGACGTGCGCGCGCCGTCCTTCGACGCGCTGCTCGCCAAGGCGTGGGGCGCGGCGATGAACGCCTACCGCCACAGCCGCTTCGACGCGCTCGACCTGTGGGAGCTGATCGGCCGGGTCACCACCGAGCGGGGCAGCCACTTCGCGCGCGACGCCGTCTTCAACGACATCAGCGCCCTGCCCAGCACGCTGGCCGGCGCGGCGGCGCCCGACGAGGACGCCCCCGAGCTCGAACTCGCCTGGGGCGGCGGCCAGTCGCTGCCGACCCGGCTGCTGACCTTCGTGTACGAGACGGAGCCGGTCCTCCGCCTCGCGACCTGGGCCGACCCGGCGCTGTTCCCCCGGCCCGCCGCCGAGGAACTGGTCACCGGTCTGGTACGGCTCCTGGAGGCCGTCGCGGAGTCCGACGTACCGCTGGACGCACCGGGGCCGCTCACCGAGGTGACGGGGGTCCGTCCGGTGGCGCGCGGGCCGGAGTGGACGCGGGTCGACGGCTGCTGGGTCTCCCCCGCCGCCGTCGCCGAGGCCCTCACCGAGGCACTGCGCGGGCGGGCGGTCGAGGTCGTGGTGGAGGAGGGGTCCGCGGCCGACGGGAGCGGCCGGGGGCTGACCGCGTACATCGGGGCGGACGAGCGGACCTGGCCGGACGAGGAATGGACACCCGCCCGGGCGCACACCGCGCTGACGGGTGTCCTGGCGGGCCGTCCCGGCGTGCTGGCCCCGCACCGGTACGTGTTCGTCGAGGGCCCGCCGCGGCAGCCCGCCGCGGCGCAGCGGATTCTCAGGGAAGGGACCGGCCGGAGCCGGGATGCCACATGACCACCGATGAAACCGCCACGGCGCGGGAGCCCGGGCCGCCGTCCAGCCCCTGGCGGTCGCGTCGCTTCCGGCTCTTCTTCACCGCGCGCAGCGCCTCGCTGCTCGCCGACGGCATGCTGATGGTCTCCGTGACCACCTCCGTCCTCGGCGCGGGCTTCGGGGCGACCGGCGTGGGCTACGCGCTCGCCGCCTGGATGGCGCCGATCGTGCTGCTCATCCTCTTCGGCGGCGTGCTCGCCGACCGGTTCACCCCGCAGGTGATGATGGTCGGCGCGGACGCGGTCCGGGTGGTGACGATGCTCGTCATGGCCGCGCTGTTCGCCACGGGCGGGGTGCTGCTCTGGCAGGTCATGGCCCTGATGGCGGTGAGCGGCGCGGCGACCGCGATGTTCCAGCCCGGACTCGCGAGCATCGTCCCCCGGGTCGCCGACGACATCCAGCGCGCCAACGCGCTGCTGCGCATCTCCGAGTCGATGGCCACGCTCATCGGCCCCGGCCTGGCCGGTTTCCTGGTGGCCTACTGGGACCTGGCCGGTTCGTTCGTGGTGATCGCGGTGGCCTACGCCGTCAGCGCCGGCGGGCTGCTGCCGCTGCGGCGGCTCGCCTCGGCGAAGGACGGCGGTGGCGGGGCCGGCGCGGGCGCCGAGGGCGACGGCGACGAGGGCGACGATCCGATGTGGCGGCGGCTCGCCACCGGCTGGCACGAGTTCCGCTCCCGCTCCTGGCTGTGGGGGGTCATCTCGCTGTGGGCGGTGTACGGCCTCTTCGTCTTCGGTCCCTCGCTGCCGCTGGGCGCGGCGCTCCTCACGGAGCAGCACGGTGCCACCGGCTACGGCTGGATCGCCTCGGCCGACGGCCTCGGCACGATCATCGGCGGTCTGCTCGGCATGCGAGTGCGGCCACGTCGGCCGCTGGTGGCGGGCGTGTGCGCGATGTTCTTCTTCGCGCTGAACCCGCTGGCCCCGGCGCTCGGCTGGAACTTCGCCCTCACGGCGGCGACGGGCATGGTGGCGGGCTGCGGCTTCGCCTTCTGGGGCGTGATGTGGGCGACCAGCGTGCAGTCCCACATCCCGCTGGCCGTGCTGAGCCGGGTCTCCGCGTACGACATCGCCGGCTCGATCATGGTGATCCCGCTGGGCCGGGCGCTGGCCGGTCCGGCGGCGGAGTCCTTCGGCGCGGACCGGGTGCTGCTCTTCTCGTCCGCGGTCTCGTTCGTCCTGCTGGCCGCGATGCTCTGCGTCCCGGCCATCCGGGGCCTCGCCCGCCTCGACCGCCCGTCGCCGGACACGGCACCGGCACGCGGCAAGGAACCCGCCGCGGCCGAGGCACGAGGGTGAGAGCTGGGGCGTGGGGCCATGGGGCCTGGGCTGGGCTGGGCTGGGCTGAGCTGAGCTGAGCCTGGGCTGAGCCTGGGCTGGGGCTGGGCCTCGGCTTGAGGCTGGGGCTCAGCCCCAGGCCTGGGGTCCGGGGCCGGGTGCCCGGGGCCTGAGACTCGGGCCTCGTTCCTGGGCACAGGCCTCTGCCCAGGAACGAGGAAGTCGCCGCTGGCCGTCGGGCCCGGCCGGAGCTGTGTCCGGCCGGGCCCGGGCGCGTCACTCCCAGTCGTCCCAGGACGGCTCGGGCTCGTCGTCGCCGAAGAAGAGCGGCTCGTCCTCGGGGGCCGCGGCCGCGGGGCGAGCGGCCGGCACGGAGGCGCGGGCGGCCGGGGTCCGCGCGGCGCCGGCCGAGCGGACGGCCGGCCGGTCCGCCGCCTCGGTGGCCGCACGGGCCGGAGCCGCGGCGGCCTCGGGCGCCGGGACCGCCTCCGGTGCCGGAGCGGCCTCGCCGCCGGCTCCGGCGAACTCGGCGAGGGCCTCCAGGACGCCCTCCCCGTACTTGGTGAGCTTGGCCTCGCCGACGCCCCCGACCGTGCCGAGCTCGGCGACGGTCGTCGGCAGCGTGGTCGCGATCTCGCGCAGCGTCGCGTCGTGGAAGACGACGTACGCGGGCACGCCCTGCTCACGCGCGGTCGCCGCCCGCCAGGCACGCAGGGCCTCGAAGACGGGCAGGGCCGCGGCGGGCAGGTCGACGGGGACGCGGGACTTGCCGGACCGGCCGCCGCTCTCCTTGCGGGGCGCCGCGGCCTTCGCCGCCTCCTTGCGCATCGGGACCTGGCGCCGGCCGCCGAGGACGTCGCCGCTGGCCTCGGTGAGGACGAGGGTGCCGTAGTCGCCCTCCACGGCGACCAGCCCCTGGGCGAGGAGCTGGCGGACCACGCCCCGCCACTCGGGCGTGCCGAGGTCGGCGCCGATGCCGAAGACGGAGAGGCCGTCGTGGTCGAACTGGATGACCTTGGCGGTCTTCTTGCCCTGGAGGATGTCGATGATCTGGCCGGCGCCGAACTTCTGGCGCCGCTCGCGGGCCAGCCGCCACACCGTGGAGAGCAGCTTCTGCGCGGCGACCGTGCCGTCCCAGGACTCCGCGGGGGTCAGACAGGTGTCGCAGTTCCCGCAGGGCCCCGACTTCTGTCCGAAGTAGGCGAGCAGCCGGACGCGCCGGCACTCGACGGTCTCGCAGAGGGCGAGCATGGCGTCGAGGTGGGCGGCGAGGGCGCGCCGGTGGTTCTCGTCGCCCTCGGAGCCGTCGATCATCTTGCGCTGCTGGACGACGTCCTGGAGGCCGTACGCGAGCCAGGCCGTGGCGGGCTCGCCGTCGCGGCCGGCGCGGCCGGTCTCCTGGTAGTAGCCCTCGACGGACTTGGGCAGGTCGAGGTGGGCGACGAAGCGGACGTCGGGCTTGTCGATGCCCATGCCGAAGGCGATGGTCGCGACGACCACGACGCCGTCCTCGCGGAGGAACCGCGCCTGGTTGGCGGCGCGCGACGCGGCGTCCATGCCCGCGTGGTACGGGATGGCGTCGACGCCGTGCTCGGCGAGGAAGGCGGCGGTCTTCTCCACGGAGGAACGCGACAGGCAGTAGACGACGCCCGCGTCCCCCGCGTGCTCGGTGCGGATGAGGTCGAGGAGCTGCCGGGTCGGGTTGTTCTTGGCGGCGATCCGGTACTGGATGTTGGGCCGGTCGAAGCTGGCGACGAAGTGCCGGGCCTCGTCCAGGCCGAGGCGGGTGGCGATCTCGCCGTGGGTGGCCTCGGTGGCCGTCGCGGTCAGCGCGATCCGGGGCACCTTGGGCCAGCGCTCGTGGAGCATGGAGAGCGCGAGGTAGTCGGGGCGGAAGTCGTGGCCCCACTGGGAGACGCAGTGCGCCTCGTCGATCGCGAAGACGGAGACCGTGCCCCGGTCGAGCAGCCGCTGCGCGCCCTCGGTGCGGAGCCGCTCGGGGGCGAGGTAGAGGAGGTCGAGCTCGCCGGCGAGGAAGGCCTGCTCGACGGTCTGCCGCTCGTACGGGTCCTGGGTCGAGTTGAGGAAGCCCGCGCGGACGCCGAGCGCGTTCAGCGCGTCCACCTGGTCCTGCATGAGCGCGATCAGCGGCGAGACCACCACGCCCGTGCCGGGCCGCACCAGCGCCGGGATCTGGTAGCACAGCGACTTGCCGCCACCGGTCGGCATGAGCACGAGGGCGTCGCCGCCGGCCACGACGTGCTCGATGATCTCCTGCTGCTCGCCCCGGAAGGAGCTGTAGCCGAAGACCCGGTGGAGCACCTCCAGGGCGTCGGAGGAACCGCCGGGGCTCGGCGGGGAGGAGGCGTCGGAGGAAGCGTCGATGAGGGCCACCCGAAAAGCCTATCCGCCCGCGCCCCCTCCCCCGGGCCGCCCGCCGGACCTGTGGACAACCTCCCGGGCGGCTCCGGAAGCGAACCTCCTGTGGAAGCCCCTCCCGCCGGCCTGCCGCTGGAGGACCCCCCGTCTCCCGCTTCGTCCGACGCTCGGCAGCGGTGCGCGGTGCGGGAGCCACGCGGGCGCGCGGGCGCACGAGCGCATGGGCGCACGGGCCGTACCGTCCCGCCTCGCACCCGGCGGTGGGCCGTGCCCCCTAGGCGTCGACCGCGGGCGAGCCGTCGGTCTCGCGCGCGAGGAGCTCCAGGAGCCCGGCGATCTCGTGCCCGGCTTCGGCGGGGTGCCGGAACGGGGCGTCGGCGTTCACGCGGTAGCGGTTGCGGCGACCGTCGTCGGCCCGGGACCGGGTGAGGTATCCGGCCTCCTCCAGATCGGCGACGATCGCCTGGACGGTGCGCTCGGTGATCCCACAGCGCGCGGCCACGTCCCGGAGCCGGATTTCGGGGTCGCGGGCGATCACGAGCAGGACGCGGGCGTGGTTGGTGAGGAAGGTCCAGCCCACCGAGCTGGCTCCGTTGAGTCCCATGGACAGCTTCTGCCCCTCTCCCCCTCCCACCATGTGAAACGCCTTTCATGTAAATACTGGCGCATATATCCGCAAGATGGACACTCGGGTCAAGAGGCAGTCCGCCGACCGGAGGACATCATGGGCCTCGCACTCGCCCACCCGGCCCACGCCGTCCTCGTCGGCGCAGGCCTCGGCCCCGGCAGCGGGGCCGACCACCCGGAGCGACGGCGCGACAGTGAGCGCCGCCCGGCACCCCGACCACCTCATCAGGCCCACCATCGCCGCCCCCGCCACGGATCCCGACGTACACGCCGCGGCCTCGATCACCGGCATCCGCACCGTCCTCGAAGCCGCCCTCGAAGCCGCCCTCGCCGCCGCCCCCGCAGTCGCCCTCACCAGCGTCTTCCTGGACGCGGGGCTCGCCCCGCCCTCCTACCCCGAGGGCTCCCTCCGCGTCACGGCCACCGCCGTCGGGCGCGCACGCGGCGCGGCGAGCGGAAAGGCCTCGGGCAGGGGGTCCCGGGGTACCCGACCCGGGAGGACGCGCTTGGCGCCGAGGCCGACGCGGTAGCGCTCGCGCGCGGCGAAGTCCGCCGACCGCCAGACCGCCGGGCGGCCAACTTCCGCGCACAGGTGGAGGATCTCGTCGTCGCCCGCGCAGACGGCGACATGGGCGCCGTAGGCCCGGTCGGTGGAGTTGAAGAGGAGCAGGTCGAGGGGGCGCGCGACCGCCACGCGGACGGTGCTCCCGGTGTCGTCCCAGAGCTCCGAGGAGCGCAGCTCCGGAGGGTTCAGGCCGAAGTACCGGAGCACCTCGTAACCGAACAACTGGCAGTTGGCGCCCTCGGCGAGGCCCGGGCGGGCGGCCACGGCGGCAGCACCCGGGAAGCGCGAACCGTCGTAGCGAACGGCCCAGAAGTCCGCCGGCAGACGGGAGACGATCGACTCCATCCCGCCATCGTTCCCCACACGGGGAGGATCCGCGCCACGCGGCGGTGCGACGCGAAGGCGAGACGCACGGACGCAGCGCCTGGTGCGGCACGAACGCCGAGAGCACCGAGACCGCCGGGACCACCGAGACCGCCGCATCCGCCGTTCCCCCCGACCCCCGGGGCGGAGCCCTCCCGGCGCGCTTCGAACCCCTTTGCGACCTACTTGCGACCCCCTTGCGACCCCCCTTGCGATCCGCACGCGACCCGCCGACGGAATCCCGAACTCCCTTTGCGTACCCGCCTCCCGGCGCTTGACGCCCGTCGCGTGACGGTGCGACCATCGGGCCCCGATGATTGCGCAAACATCGCATCATCGGACCTTCTTCTCCGATCGTCGAGCCCTGTGGCCCGGCTGTGCCGGCGGCTCCGGCAGAGTCCCCGCCCGGCCGTCGGCCACGTCATGGAGGGCCCCTCCCGCGCCCCGCGCGCCCTCCTGCCCGACCCTCCGCCTTCACGACCGACCAGGAGCACCCCCCATGCGCAACCGCACCACCCGCAGAGCCCTCGGCGCGCTCGTCGTGGTCTCCGTCCTCGCCCTGACCGCCACGGCGTGCGGGTCCGACACCTCCGACGGCGGCACCGGACCGAAGGACGTCGAGGCCGCGCTGGAGAAGGGCGGCAAGGTCACCGTCTGGGCCTGGGAGCCCACCCTGAAGAAGGTCGCGGAGGACTTCGAGAAGAAGTACCCCAACGTCGACGTCGAACTCGTCAACGCCGGAACCGGCGACAAGCAGTACACCGCCCTCCAGAACGCCATCTCCGCCGGATCCGGCGCCCCCGACGTCGCCCAGATCGAGTACTACGCCCTCGGCCAGTTCACCATCGGCAAGTCCGTCGAGGACCTCTCCCCCTACGGCGCCATCCTCCACGGCGGCGACTTCACCACCGGTCCCTGGCATGCCGTACACCAGGACGACGGCATCTTCGCCCTGCCGATGGACTCCGGGCCCATGGCGCTCTTCTACAACAAGAAGGTCTTCGACAAGCACGGCATCAAGGTGCCCACCACATGGGACGAGTACGTGGAGGCCGCCCGGACCCTGCACAAGGCCGACCCGAAGGCCTTCATCACCAACGACACCGGCGACGCCGGTACCGCCACCAGCCTCATCCGGCAGGCCGGGGGCCGTCCCTACCACTCGCGCGGCACGAGCATCGACATCGACTTCGCCGACGAGGGGACGCAGAAGTACGCCGCCACCTGGCAGAAGCTCCTCGACGAGAAGCTCGTCGCCCCCGTCAGCTCCTGGAGCGACGCCTGGTACAAGGGACTCGCCGACGGCTCCATCGCCACCCTCTCCATCGGCGCCTGGATGCCCGCCAACTTCACCTCCGGCGTCGCCTCCGCCTCCGGCGACTGGCGCGTCGCCCCCCTCCCCCAATGGACCAAGGGCGACAAGACCACCGCCGAGAACGGCGGCAGCTCCCTCGCCATCCCCAAGGCCGCCAAGAACAAGGAACTCGCCTACGCCTTCACCGAGTTCGCCACCACCGGCACCGGAGCCACCACCCGCGTCACCGCCGGCGCCTTCCCCGCCACCCGCGCCGACCTCGAATCCAAGGCCTTCCTCGACACCGAATTCCCCTACTTCGGCGGCCAGCAGGCCAACCGCGTCTTCGCCGAATCCGCCGCCAACGTCAGCGCCGACTGGTCCTACCTCCCCTACCAGGTCTACGCCAACTCCATCTTCAACGACACCGTCGGCAAGGCCTACGCCGGCCCCACCAAGCTCACCGACGCCCTCAAGGCCTGGCAGGACGCCAGCGTCAAGTACGGCCAGGACCAGGGCTTCGACGTCAACGAATGAGAGAGAGCATCACCAAGAACCGGCAGCCCGCCGAGGTGCTGCGCGCGATGGTCGCCCGCGCCTACGGCGCCGAAGAGGTCTGCGGCGCGGGCGAGGAGTGGGCCCGCGAGCTGGGTGACGGCTGGTTCAACGTGGCCTACCGGATCCGGCTGCGGTCCGGCGCGCGTTCCGTCCTCAAGATCGCGCCGCCGGCGGACGTCGAGGTCATGACCTACGAACGCGGCGCCATGGCCACCGAACTGGCGGCACTGCGGCTGATCCGGGAGCACACGAAGGTCCCGGTGCCGACGGTCGAGTTCGCCGACCGGAGCCACGAGTTGTGCGACGCCGACTACTTCTTCATGACGTACGTGGACGCGGACAACCTCGACGTCGTCGGCTCCACCCTGACCGGGGCCGAGATCACCGCGTACGACGAGGCGCTCGGCGCGGTCACCCAGGAGCTGAACGGCATCCGGGGCACCGCCTTCGGCCCGCTGACGGGTCCGGGCCATCCCACGTGGCGTGCGGCCTTCCTGCGGATGGTCGAGGAGCTGTTGGGCGACGGCGAGCGGCGCGGCGTCGATCTGCGCCACGGCTACGACGCGGTCCGCTCCGCCGTGGCGGCCCGCGCCGACGCACTGGACGAGGTGACCGAGCCCCGGTTCGTGGAGTGGGACCTGTGGCCCGGCAACTGCATGGTGCGCGGCGGCCGGATCGTGGCGGTCGTCGACCACGAGCGGGCGTTCTTCGGGGATCCGCTGATGGAGTTCGGCTTCGCCGGCGGCGAGTCGGGCGCGTACGGGGACTCCTCCGCCTTCGTCCGCGGGTACGGCCACCGGCCGTTCACCGCCGCCGAGCGCACGCGCCGACGGCTGTACGACCTCCACCTCGCCCTGGTCCAGGTCATCGAGACGGCCTTCCGGGAGTACACCGACACCGGGCGGTACGACTGGGCGTGCGAGCGGCTGCGGGAGAGCCTGGTCCTGCTCGGCGAGGCACCCTCGGGGTGAGCCGGCGGCGCGTGGGGAGGCGGGAGCGGCCGTGGGC
>NZ_JBHTST010000098.1:0-31860 GCF_042794995.1 Streptomyces sp. NPDC056503 | reverse complement strand
CGGATGACCCGCGGGCGGGGGGCTTCTTCGTGGAGCGGGGCTACTTTCTTCTTGCCCCGGGTCTGGAGGGCCCGCCATGGCCACGCCTACGCGGTGTCGGGGAGGAACAGGCCGCAGTGGCCCCGCCTTCGATCGGGCGACGCTGCACGGCTACCCCGGGGCCCGTTCCGCAGATCCCGCGATGACGCCGTGGCCCTTGCGGGCGTCCCCGTCCCCCCCTCTATTCTGAACGCGTTCAGTCGATCGCGGGTGGGGGACGGATGACCTTCTCAGGGAGACGATGGGCGGCGATGGCCGCCGTGTTCACCTGGGCGTGTGCGGGCTGCGCGAACGCCGGAGGTGACGCCGCTCGCGTGGACGAAGCAGCCCTCACCGGCACATGGGGCAACGCGGCCGGCGCTCACCTTCGACTGGAAGCCCACCGGGAAATGGCAGGAGAGGGCCTCACGCGCGCCCTGCTGGGAGGCACGCAATGCCCTGATGCGATAGCCGGGCGGTGGAGCTTCTTCAGCACGCCGGACGACGACGGCATGTCTTTTGTCGACGATCGGTTCACCAGCGGTGACCGCATCGCGCTGACGTTCGGCGATCCGGAGACCTCGTGCCTCTTGTCCGCTCTGATCCGCCGTGACGCACAAGGGCTCAGCCTCTGCCTGGTGGAGGACCCCGATGCGGACTGTTCCGCCGAGGAACTGCTCCGCGCCGAACCAGCGAAGCCGAACAAGCCGTGAAAGGACGCCCCTTCGGGCGGACGACTCTCCGCGCCGAGGGCCCAGGGTGGGCCCGGAGCGCGAAAATGCCCCCGACCCGCGCCGTGTGCGCAGGTCAGAGGCATGATCATTTTCCTTACTTCTTCTTGCCCTGGTTCTTGACGGCCTCAATGGCGGCCGCGGCGGCCTCCGGGTCGAGGTAGGTGCCGCCGGGGTTGAGGGGCTTGAAGTTCTCGTCCAGCTCGTAGGAGAGCGGGATGCCCGTCGGGATGTTGAGGCCCGCGATGTCGGCGTCGGAGACGCCGTCGAGGTGCTTCACCAGGGCGCGGAGGCTGTTGCCGTGGGCGGCGACCAGGACCGTGCGGCCGGCGAGGAGGTCCGGGACGATGCCGTCGTACCAGTACGGGAGCATGCGCTCGACGACGTCCTTGAGGCACTCGGTCTGCGGGCGCAGCTCCGGCGGGATCGTCGCGTAGCGGGCGTCGCCGGCCTGGGAGTACTCGTTGTCGTCGGCGAGCGGCGGCGGCGGGGTGTCGTACGAGCGGCGCCACAGCATGAACTGCTCCTCGCCGAACTCGGCGAGGGTCTGGGCCTTGTCCTTGCCCTGGAGGGCGCCGTAGTGACGCTCGTTCAGGCGCCAGGAGCGGTGGACGGGGATCCAGTGGCGGTCCGCGGACTCGAGCGCGAGCTGCGCGGTGCGGATGGCGCGCTTCTGGAGGGAGGTGTGCAGCACGTCGGGGAGCAGGCCGGCGTCCTTGAGCAGCTCGCCGCCGCGCGTCGCCTCCTTCTCACCCTTCGCGGTGAGGTTCACGTCCACCCATCCGGTGAACAGATTCTTCTCGTTCCACTCGCTCTCGCCGTGGCGGAGGAGGATCAGCTTGTACGGTGCGTCGGCCATGCGTACGAGCCTAATGGACCGCTGACGATTGACGCGCGTCGTCAATTCGCTGGCGTCCGCCTGCCGAGATGCGTAAGTTTCGAGAGCCGTCAGAGGGACTTACAGCACGCAGGGGGCGCACCACACATGTCCATCGCTTCGCTCAGACGATCGGCGCAAGCCACCGTCTCCGGCCTTCCGCAGGGCTTCTGGTGGCTCTGGCTGTCGACCCTGGTCAACAGGACCGGGGCCTTCGTCCTCACTTTCCTCTCCCTCTACCTGACGACCGAGCTCGGGCACTCCGCGTGGTTCGCCGGTCTCGTCGTCGCCCTGCACGGTCTCGGCGGTGTCGCCGGCTCCCCGCTCGGCGGCGTGCTGACCGACCGCTGGGGCCGCCGGCCCACGATGGTCACCATGCACCTGGCGGCCGCCGCCTGCGCCGCCGCGCTCGCCTTCGTCACCAGCGCCTGGGGCGTGGCCCTGGTCGTGCTGCTGATGGGTGTGGCCATGCAGGCCGTGCGGCCGTCGATCAACGCGACGATCGCCGACATGGTCCCCGCCGACGACGTGCGCCGCGCCTACGCCCTCAACTACTGGGCGCTCAACCTCGGCTTCGCCGTCGCCTCCATCGCGGGCGGCGCCGCCGCCTTCCTCGGCTACCGCACCCTCTTCCTCGTCGACGCCGTCGCCACCACCCTCTGCGCCGTGATCGTCTTCCTGCGGCTGCCGGAGACCCGGCCGGAGCGGGCGGCGGCGAAGGACGGGGAGAAGGCGGCCGACGAGCGGGTGTCGACGCTCGACGTGCTGCGCGACGCGCCCTTCCGGACCCTCGTCCTGCTCAACCTGCTGGTCTGCGTGGTCTTCACCGCGCCCTGGATCGGCCTGCCGCTGACCATGGCCGGGCAGGGCCTGCCGCCGTCCTCGTACGGCATGGTGATCGCCGTCAACGGCATCGTGATCGTCGGGTTCCAGCTGCTGGTGAACAAGGTGACCGAGCGGCGTTCGCCGGTCGTCCTGCTGACCGTCTCCTCGCTGCTCTTCGCCGTCGGCACCGGCGCCACCGCGCTGGCCGGCTCGTCCGTCGCCTTCGCCGCGACCGTCGTCGTGTGGACGGTCGGCGAGATGGTGCACGTGCCGACGAACGCCGCCGCCACCGCCCGGCTCGCCCCGGAGCACGCCCGCGGCCGCTACCAGGGCGTGATGGGCATGTCGTGGGCGGTCGCCGGTTTCGTCGCGCCGATCCTGGCCGGCGCGATCGTCGACGGGCCCGGCTCGGACGTCCTGTGGGCCGGCACCTTCGGCATCGGCGTCCTCGCCGCCGTCGGCTACACCCTCCGGCTGCGCAGGGCGCTGGCCGAGGCGGAGCCGGTGGCCGCGGTGGTCCCGGCCGCCGCCCCGGTCAGTCCCGTTCCGGCGGAGCCGGAGCCGGTGCCGCCGCGGAAGCCGGAGCAGGAGCCCGCGTCAAGCTCCTGAACGCGTCGAGGTTCCGCGTCGGCTCGCCCCGGGAGACCCGCCAGGCGTACTCCCGCCGGATGGCCGACGCGAAGCCGAGTTCGAGCAGCGTGTTGAAGTCGCCGTCCGCCGCCTCCAGGACCGAGCCGAGCAGCCGGTCCAGCTCCTCCGGCGTGACGGCGGCCAGCGGCAGTTTGCCGGCGAGGTAGATGTCGCCGAGCCGGTCGATCGCGTACCCCACCCCGTACAGCCTGAGGTTCCGTTCGAGGAGCCAGCGGTGGACGCCGGCCTCGTTCTCGTCCGGGTGGCGGACGACGAAGGCGTTGAGGGAGAGGGAGTGGCGGCCGACCCGCAGCGACAGCGTGGTGAACAGCTTGCGGGTGCCGGGGAGTTTGACCACGTACGAGCCGGGCTCGGTGCTCTCCCACTCCAGTTCGGCCTCGGTGAGCGTGTCCTCGACGATCCGCCGGGCGTCGGTCCGCCGTGCGTCCTGAGCGTCAGCCATGGTGGGAGCGTACGCGACGGTGGTGCGCTTGCTGGCGGTGGTCGTGCATGGCGGCCGTGTACACGTCGGCGGTGCCCGACGCGGCCGTGTCCCAGCCGAAGGACTCGGCGTGCCGCGCCGCCGCCTCGCCCATCCGGACGGTGAGTCCCGGGTCGGCGGCGAAACGATCCAGCACCCGCGCGTACTCCGCGGGGTCGTGGCCCCGCACCAGGAAGCCGGTCCGCTCGTCCCGTACGGCGACGGGCAGACCGCCCACCGCGGCCGCGACGACCGGGGTGCCGGCCGCCTGCGCCTCGATCGCGACCAGCCCGAAGGACTCGCTGTACGAGGGCATGACGAGGACCGACGCGGCCCGGAACCAGTCCGCGAGCCGCTCCTGGCCCACCGGCGGGTGGAAGCACACCAGGTCGGCGATGCCCAGCCGGGCGGCGAGCTTCTGCAGCTGCTCCGGCTTGGCGAGGCCGCTGCCGCTGGGGCCGCCGACGACCGGGACCACCATGCGGGAGCGCAGCGAGGGGTCCCGGTCGACCATCAGGGCGGCGGCGCGCAGCAGCACGTCCGGGGCCTTGAGCGGCTGGATCCGGCCGGCGAAGACCGGCACGAAGGCGTCCTGCGGCAGACCGAGGCGGGCGCGGGCGGCGGCCCGGCCGTCGGCGGGCCGGAAGCGGTCGAGGTTGACCCCGGGGTGGACCACCGCGATCTTGCCGGGGTCCGCCTCGTAGAAGCGGGCCAGCTCGTCGGCCTCCTCGGTGGTGTTGGCGATCAGCCGGTCGGCGGCGGCGACGACCTGCGTCTCGCCGATGACCCGGGCGGCGGGTTCGGGGGTGTCGCCCTCGGCGAGCGAGGCGTTCTTCACCTTGGCCATGGTGTGCATGGCGTGGACCAGCGGCACGCCCCACCGCTCGGCGGCGAGCCAGCCGACGTGGCCGGAGAGCCAGTAGTGCGAGTGGACCAGGTCGTAGTGGCCGGGGCGGTGGCCCGCCCACGCCTGCATCACGCCGTGCGTGAAGGCGCAGAGCTGGGCCGGCAGCTCCTCCTTGGCGAGCCCCTCGTACGGGCCGGCGTCGACGTGCCGCACCAGGACGCCGGGCGCCAGCTCGACCACCGGGGGGAGCCCGCCGGTGGTGGCCCGGGTGAAGATCTCGACCTCGATGTCGATGGCGGCGAGCCGCTTGGCGAGCTCGACGATGTAGACGTTCATGCCGCCCGCGTCGCCGGTGCCGGGCTGGTGGAGCGGGGAGGTGTGCACGGAGAGCATGGCCACCCGGCGGGGGAACCGGGGACGGCCCGGCAGCCGGAGCCGGGAGGGTGCTGCCGGGTGCCGGTGCCGGGTGCCGGCGAACCGGGACACGTACTGGCTCACGTCGGCGGTCCTTCCGCGAGAGGGGCCTGGCGTGCGCACATGACAGGCGGAGGGCGCGGTCACGTCCTCCGCCCCGCACAACACCGGAACGACATCTTTCATTTCCGTCACGTCCGGCGTTTTGCAAATTCATTACGCGGAAGACCGCCGGAGTTGGGCCGGAGACCACGGGCGACCCCCCGGGGGAGGCCTCGGGGGGTCGCCCGAGATCCCCCCGAGGCGCGGCGGAGGCCACCGCAGGGCACGCCCGGAACCCCCCGAGGGCACACCCGGGATTGCCCCCGAGGGCACAACCTGGGCCACCTCGGGGCACGCCCGGGATCCCTCCGAGGGCGCACCGGGGGGGGCGCCCCGGGGCACGCCCGAGACCACCCCGAGGGCGCACCCGCCCCTCCGAGGGCACGCCGAAGACCCCTCCTGGGGCACGTCCGAGACCGCCGCGCGCCGCCCTCCGCGTCCCCTCCGTATCCTCGTGCCATGGCCCCGCGCACCACCCGCCCCGTCGGCACCCCGACCCGCGGGACCACCAACCCGAACCGGCTGCGCCGCATGGACCGCTGGATCGCCGCCGTCCACGGCCCCGCCCTGCGCCGCTCCCCCGAGCCGCCCGTCGCCGTCGACCTCGGGTACGGAGCCGCCCCCTGGACCGCCGTGGAGCTGCTGGCGCGGCTGCGCACCGCCGAGCCCCGCACCCGGCTGTACGGGATCGAGATCGAGCCCGCCAGGGTCGAGGCCGCGAAGCCGTACGAGGAGCGGCACGAGGGGCTGCGCTTCGTGCACGGCGGCTTCGAGGTGCCGGTGCCGGGGGCGCCCGCGCTGATCCGGGCCGCGAACGTGCTGCGCCAGTACGACGAGGAGCAGGTCGCGGCCGTGTGGGAGCGGCTCTGCGGGCGGCTCGCGCCCGGCGGGCTGCTCGTCGAGGGGACCTGCGACGAGATCGGGCGCCGGCACGTGTGGGTGGCGCTCGACCGGGGCGGCCCGCGCACGGTCACCCTCGCGACCCGGCTCGGCTCCCTCGACCGCCCCTCCGACCTGGCCGAACGCCTCCCGAAGGCGCTGATCCACCGCAACGTGCCGGGCGAGCCGGTGCACGCCTTCCTGCGGGACTTCGACCGGGCCTGGGCGGCGGCCGCCCCGTACGCCTCCCTGGGCGCCCGGCAGCGCTGGATCCGCTCCGTCCGCGAGCTGGCGGCGGACTGGCCGGTCACGGACGGCCCGAAGCGGTGGCGCCAGGGCGAGGTCACGGTGCGCTGGGAGGCGCTGGCGCCGCGCCCTTAGGCGGCCGTACGGCCCCGAGGGGCGACACCCCGACACCCCGACACCCCGACGCCCCGGCACCGCACCGCGCCGCACCGCGCCGCACCGCGCCGCACCGCGCCGCGACGCCCGCCCCACCCTCCTCTTCGCTCCGCCGTCACCGGGAACGTCATCGGCTTGTCGACCGTCACTCTGGTGGGGTGCCTGTCGTTTTCCGTTTCCACATGGCACTATCGCCAGGACCACACAAGTTACTGACGGTAAATCAGAAAGTGGCCCAGGGGGGTACACCCGGGCCACGAGGGGGAGCCAGTGAACCGACGACGCCGACGTCCGTACGCCGCCGCCGCGGTCACCGTGGCCTGCGCCCTGGCCCTCCTGGCCTCGCCGGCGCTCGCCCTCCAGGCCGCCGCGGCCCCGCTGCCGCCGCCCCCGCCGAAGAAGACCCTCGAAGAGGTCCGTACGGAGATCGAGGGCCTCTACCGCCAGGCGGCCGCCGCCACCGACGCGTACAACCTCGCCGAGGAGCGCACCGAGACGCAGTCCGCCGAGATCGTCCGGCTCGCCCGCATGATCGAGAGCGGCCGCGAGCGGATCGACGCCCTCAAGGCCCAGGCCGGCGCCGCAGCCCGCGCCCAGTACCGCACCGGCGGCATCCCCGAGAGCGCCCAGCTCGCCCTCACCGGCGACCCGCAGCTCTTCCTCGACACGGCGGGACGGCTCCGCGAGGGCGCCAAGGCCACCACCGACCTCGTCGGCGAACTCTCCCGCGCCCAGGCCGAGCTGAACACCTACGCCACGGAGGCCGGCGACAACTGGACGAAGCTGGAGGCCGACCGCGTCCGGCAGGCCGCGGCGAAGAAGGAGATCAACGACAAGATCGCCGCCGCGAAGAAGCTGGAGAGCGAGCTCGCCGCCGAGGAGCGCGAGCGGCTGCGCCGCCTGGAGGAGCTGGCCCGGCAGCGGGCGCAGACGAAGTGGGTGGACTCCGGCATCCTGGACGAACTCAGCGCCGAGGCCACCTCCGAGGGCCGCAAGGCGATCGAGTCCGCCCTCGCGCAGGTCGGCAAGCCGTACGTGTGGGGGGCCGAGGGCCCCGACTCCTTCGACTGCTCCGGCCTGACCCAGTCCGCCTGGGCGGCCGCCGGCAAGCGCATCCCGCGCACCTCGCAGGAGCAGTGGCGGCTCCTCCCCCGCGTGCAGCCGAAGGACATGCTTCCCGGCGACCTGATCGTCTACTACAAGGACGCCAGCCACATCGGCATGTACATCGGCGACGGGAAGATGGTCCACGCCCCCCGGCCCGGCCGGAACGTGACCGTGGCGGGCGCCGGCTCGATGGAGATCCTCGGCATCGTCCGCCCGACCTGACACACATCAGGCCCCGAGTGACCTTTCTCATGGGTCCGGGGCCCGCCCGCGCCCGCCCGGGGCGCAACTACCTCCCCTTCCGCGGCATATGCCAAGGAAGACCCGGCCGCCCGCGGAGTGATCGCCATTCCGCCGGGCGCCGCACTGCCGCTATGGTCCCGGACGGGCGGGACGCCACCCGGCGCCCGGCGCACCCTCGGGGGAGGGAAGGAAACCCGGACCGATGCCCGTATCCGTACCCCGTCAGAGAAACGTCTCTGCCGCGGGGCAAGGCGACACCGCCACCATGGACGCCACCGCTGTCACAGACGCAGGAACCGGCACAGGCGCAGGCACAGGCACAGGAACCGACCGCGACCGCACCGACCTCACCCTCCTGGTCGTCGAGGACGACCCGGCGGGCGCCCTCGCCGTACCCGAACTGCTCGACGCCGCCGACGCCTCGGGCACCCGGATCCGGATCCGTACCGCCCGCAACCTCACCGAGGCCGAGCGGCTCCTCACCGACGACGTGCACTGCGTGCTCGTCGACCTCTCGCTGCCCGTGCCCCGGGGCGCGGCCGACGAGGACCCGCTCGCCCCCCTCCGGCACATCCTGCGCCTCGCGCCCCGGCACGCCGTCCTGGCCCTCGCCCCCTCCGCCGACGCGGAGCTGGCCGCCGAGGCGGTACGGGTCGGGGCCCAGGACCACCTCTTCCGCGAGGAGCTCGACGGCCGGCTGCTGAGCCGCGCCATCCGGTACGCGGTCGAGCGCAAGCGCAACGACGCCGCCAAGGTGAAGCTGGCCGAGTCCCGGCTGCGCGCCCAGGAGAACGCCCGCCTGGAGCGCGGTCTGCTGCCCACCCCCCTCCTGGAGGGCTCCGACCTCCGCTTCGCGGCCAGCTACCGGCCCGGCCGGTCCCGCGCGCTGCTCGGCGGCGACTTCTACGACGTCGTCCGCACCCCGGACGGCACCGTCCACGCCATGATCGGCGACGTCTGCGGCCACGGCCCCGACGAGGCCGCCCTCGGCGTCGAGCTGCGGATCGCCTGGCGCGCCCTGACCTTCGCCGGGCTCTGCGGGGACGAGCTGCTCTCCACCCTCCAGCAGGTCCTGGAGCACGAGCGGGAGAGCGAGGAGATCTTCGCGACCCTCTGCACGGTCGACATCGCGCCCGACGGGCGCCGCGCCGGGCTCTGCCTGGCCGGCCACCCGGCGCCGCTGGTCGCCCAGCGGGGCGGCACGGCCCGTCTGCTGCCGTACGAGGACGGGGGCCCGGCCCTGGGCCTGCTGCCGCGCGCCCGGTGGCCGCGCCGGCAGGTCGAGCTGGGCGGGGCGTGGAGCCTGATGCTCTACACCGACGGTCTGATCGAGGGCCGGACCGCCGGCCCCGGCTCGCCGCGGCTCGGCCAGGACGGCATGGTCGACATGATCAACCGGCAGCTGGCCGGCGGTCTGCGCGGCGAGACGCTCCTCGAAGCGGCGATGGCGGAGGCCCGGGCGCTCAACGGCGGCGAGCTGACGGACGACGTGGCGCTCCTCGCGCTGGAACGCGAGAAGGCCCGGGGGTGACAGCCCCCCGGGCCTCCGGGTCCCGCCGGTCCTACCGGCCGCCGTTGTAGGGGCCGTACGGCCCGTCGCTGCTGGAGCCGCCGCGCCGGCCCCCGCCGCCTCCGCCGCCCATGACCTGCTTGAGGGCGGGACGGACGTCCACCATGAAGACGATGGCGGCGATCAGGCCCGCGATGAGCAGGAAGAGGAGGCCGGGGAGGAGCAGGTTCAGGGCGAGGTTGACCCCGAGGAGGATCAGCCAGAACTTCTTCGTCTGCTTGTCCGCCGCCCGGTAGGCGTCCTCCCTGACCATCGCCGCGATGACGAACGAGGCGACGGCGAAGCCGGTGAAGACCAGGAACATCAGCAGGTTGAGGGTGTTGTCGAACCGGTCCATCAGCATGCTGGACACCGCCTAGGGGTCATGGGGTATTTACGCCTCGCGGTCAAGGTACCCGTTTCAACGCTCCGGGCCCCAGGAATGGTGCCCGGGTCCGCTATTCGGCCTCGCCGACCGTGGCGTCGGCCTTCGCCGCCGCCTTCCTGGCGGGGGCCTTGCGGGTGGCCGTCCTCCGGGCGGCGGGCTTGGCCGTCGGCGCGGCCTCGGCCGCGGGCTCCGGCTCCGCGACCGGCGCCTCGGCCGCCGGCGCCTCGGGCTCGGCCTCCGGCTCCGGCTCGACCACGACCGTGATCTCGGTGGCCGGCTCGGCGGTCTCGCCGCGCCAGGCACGGACGGACTCCTCGCCCAGGGCGGCGACCTCCTCGTACTTCTCGCGCGCCTTCACCGCATACTCGGCGGCCACGCCGACGCCCCGCAGGGCCAGGTCCTGGGCGGTCTCGCCCAGCTTCTTGAGGTCCGTGTCGAGACCGCCGACGACCCCGACGACCCCGACGACCGTGGCCTGCACCTTCTCCTGGACCTTCTCCTGCACGGCCTTGGGGTCGGTCTTCCGCACGGCCTCGATCCGGCCGGGCGCCTCGGCGGCGAGCTGCTCGATCAGGGCGGGCACCTTGCGGGCCTGGCGCACGGCGAGGTCGGCGGTGCCGGCGGCGAAGTAGAGGGGGGTACGCAGTTCGTCGATGATGGCCATGCTGGTGGTCCTCCCGGTGGGGCGTACTAGCTGGAAGCTTCCGACTCCGCCGCGTTCTCCTTGCGGAAGGATTCGTAGATCTGGAGCAGCACCTGCTTCTGCCGCTCGTTGATCGAGGGATCGGCCAGGATGACGGCGCGCGTCTCCAGCTCCTCCCGCTCCTTCTCGTCGAGGATCCCGGCCCGTACGTAGAGCGTCTCGGCCGAGATCCGCAGCGCCTTGGCGACCTGCTGGAGCACCTCGGCACTGGGCTTGCGCAGTCCGCGCTCGATCTGGCTCAGGTACGGGTTCGACACCCCGGCCGCGTCCGCGAGCTGCCGCAGCGAGAGCTGCGCGGTGCGCCGCTGCTCGCGCAGGTAGTCGCCGAGGCTGCCGAGATTGCCGACGTTGAGCGATGCCATGCTGCGTACCCTGCCACCGGC
The DNA here is from genome assembly GCF_042794995.1 of Streptomyces sp. NPDC056503. Lineage (NCBI taxonomy): Bacteria > Bacillati > Actinomycetota > Actinomycetes > Kitasatosporales > Streptomycetaceae > Streptomyces > Streptomyces sp. NPDC056503. The sequence continues at coordinate 21,281 of NZ_JBHTST010000098.1, read as the reverse complement.
TGCTAACTATTGCAAGCAGCTGCTTGCAATAGTGTTCCCGGTACGGTGGTCGACGTGACCCGCGACACGCGCATCCCCCTCGACGACCTCCGGCGCCTGCGCAGGGCCCGTGACCGGATGGACCGCGAGTACGCGCTGCCGCTGGACGTGGCGGCCCTGGCGCAGACGGCGCTGATGTCGACCGGGCACTTCGCGCGGAGCTTCCGGACCGCCTTCGGGGAGACGCCGTACAGCTACCTCATGACCCGCCGCATCGAACGCGCCAAGGCGCTGCTGCGGCGCGGGGACCTGTCGGTGACGGACGTCTGCATGGAGGTGGGGTGTACGTCGCTGGGCTCGTTCAGCACGCGCTTCACCCAGTTGGTCGGCGAGACGCCGAGCGCGTACCGGGCCCGCGAGCACGGGGCCGACGCCGCCCTGCCCGCCTGCGTCGCCAAGGTGGCCTCGCGACCGGTCAGGAACGGAGAAGCACCGCTCGACACCGCTCCCTAGCGTGGAGGGCATGGACATCAACCTGCACCAGTGCTTCATCGCCACCGACGACCACGAGGCCGCGCTCGGCTTCTACCGCGACGCGCTCGGCTTCGAGGTCCGCAAGGACGTGGGCTTCGAGGGGATGCGCTGGGTGACCCTCGGGTCGCCCGCCCAGCCGGACGTCGAGATCGTCCTCGAACCGCCGCTGGCCGACCCCCACGCCGGCGACGAGGACCGCAAGGCGGTCGCCGAGCTCCTCGCCAAGGGCCTCCTGCGCGGGGTCAACCTCCGCACCGCCGACGTCGACGCGGCCTTCGAGCAGGTCCGGGCGACCGGCGCCGACGTGCTCCAGGAGCCCATGGACCAGCCGTACGGCGTCCGCGACTGCGCCTTCCGCGACCCCTCCGGCAACATGATCCGGATCGCCCAGGCGTAACCCCTCCGCTTCCGGACCATCCGGAACGGATCCTTTCTCGCTACCCTGGTGGACATGACCTCCATGACGCCCCGCCGCAGCGAGCCCGATCTCTCCTACCTCCTGGACCACACCAGTCACGTCCTGCGCACGCGCATGGCGGCGGAGCTGGCGGAGATCGGGCTCACCGCCCGGATGCACTGCGTCCTCGTCCACGCCCTGGAGGAGGAGCGGACCCAGGCGCAGCTCGCCGAGATCGGGGACATGGACAAGACGACGATGGTCGTCACCGTCGACGCCCTGGAGAAGGCCGGTCTCGCCGAGCGGCGTCCGTCGAGCACGGACCGGCGGGCGCGGATCATCGCGGTCACCGAGGCGGGCGCCCGGGTCGCCGCGGAGAGCCGGCGGATCGTGGACGGCGTCCACGCGGGCGCCCTCGGCGCGCTCCCGGACGAGGAGCGGGAGGTACTGGTCCGCGCGCTCGGCCGGCTGGCCGACGACCACCTGAAGACCCCCGTCGAGGGCCCGGCGACGGCCCGCCGGGCCCGCCAGAAGAACTGAGCCGCACCCCACACCCCTCCCCTACCCCACATCAGGTTCCGTAAAAAATAGTCTGCAACAAAACCTTCTGCTAGCGTCTCTCCTGTCGCCTCCACGCGCCTCCGCGCCGCTCCACGGACAGGAGAGATCCCATGCACGCCAAGACCCGCACCCTCGCGCTCACCGTGCTCGCCAGCGCCATGCTCATGACCGTCCTCGACGGCAGCATCGTCACCGTCGCGATGCCCGCCATCCAGGCCGACCTCGGCTTCGGACCCGCCGGACTGAGCTGGGTCGTCAACGCCTACCTGATCGCCTTCGGCTCGCTCCTCCTCCTCGCCGGACGGCTGGGCGACCTGATCGGACGCCGACGGATGTTCCTCGCCGGGACCGCCGTCTTCACCGGCGCCTCCCTCCTCGCCGCCGTCGCCGGCTCCCCCGCCCTCCTGATCGCCGCCCGCTTCCTCCAGGGCGCCGGCAGCGCGATGTCCTCCGCCGTCAGCCTCGGCATCCTCGTCACGCTCTTCACCGAACCACGCGAACGCGCCCGCGCCATCGCCGTGTTCAGCTTCACCGGCGCCGCCGGCGCCTCCCTCGGCCAGGTCCTCGGCGGGCTCCTCACCGACGCCCTCTCCTGGAACTGGATCTTCTTCGTCAACCTGCCGATCGGCGCCGCCGCGATCGCCCTCGCCACCCGCGTCCTCCCCGCCGACCGGGGCCTCGGACTGCGCGCCGGCGCCGACACCCTCGGCGCGCTCCTGGTCACCGCGGGCCTGATGACCGGCATCTACGCGGTCGTACGCATCGAGGAGCACGGCGCCGGCTCCGCCCACACCCTCGGCCTCGGGGCCCTCGCCCTCGCCCTGCTCGCCGGCTTCCTGCTCCGCCAGCGCCGGGCCGCGACCCCGCTGATGCCGCTCCGCGTCCTCCGCTCCCGAGCCGTCGCCGGCGCCAACCTCGTCCAGCTCCTGATGGTCGCCGCCCTCTTCTCCTTCCAGGTCCTGGTCGCCCTCTACCTCCAGAAGGTCCAGGGGTACGGCGCCACCGCCACCGGCCTCGCCATGCTGCCCGCCGCCCTGGTCATCGGCGCCGTCTCGCTCGGCGTCGCCGCCCGCCTCATCACCCGCTTCGGCGAGCGCGCCGTCCTGCTCACCGGCATCACCCTGCTGATCGGCGTCCTCGGCCTGCTCACCCGGCTCCCCGTGCACGCCTCGTACGCCACCGACCTGCTCCCCGTGATGCTGCTCGCCGCCGGCTTCGGCCTGGCGCTGCCCGCCCTCACCACCCTCGGGATGTCGGGCGCCGACGAGGCCGACGCGGGCCTCGCCTCCGGCCTCTTCAACACCACCCAGCAGATCGGCATGGCGCTCGGCGTCGCCGTCCTCACCACCCTGGCCGCCGCCCGCACCGAGGCGCTCGACGCGGCCGGCCGGAGCACCGCGGAGGCCCTGACCGGCGGCTACCGCCTCGCCTTCGCCCTCGGCACCGGACTGCTGATCGCCGCCCTCGCGGTCGCCGCCACCGTCCTGCGCAGCAGGACCCCGGCCCGGCCCGCCACCGTGAAGCCCGAGGCCACCGCCGCCGCCTGACGGATCAACACCCGGCCGTCCCGCGGCCGGACAGCCGTCAGAAGACGTCCGGCGAGAACGGCCGCAGCGGCGTCCGGAACAGCAGCTCGGCCCGGGCCGCCGCACCCGACACCACCTCCTCGATCCCGCCCAGCAGGGCCAGCCGGACCGGTGACCCGTCGCCGAGGACCAGCCGGGACAGCTCGGCCACGTCGAGGACGAGGTCCGGGGAGGCGGTCGTCGGGACGCACGACGCCCCCTCCGGGGAGGCGTCGAGGCGGAAGCGGCCGGCCGCGAAGCCGTCGCCGTCCCGCACGTCGAGGACCAGCCCGTCCGCCACCGGATACGTCCGCCCCTCCAGGACCCGCACCACGTCGAGGACCCGCAGCCACAGCATGTCCGCGTGGGTCACCGTCCTCGCCGCGCGCGGGTCCGGCAGCAGCAGCGGCAGCGGGTCGTCCGGCGCCCGCAGGCCGCTGCGGACGGTCGTCACCCAGTCGACCGAGCAGACGTACCGCCACAGGGCGTGCTCGGCGGCGGGCGTCACGGCGACCAGGTCTCCCACGGTCAGGGTGTTCTCCGGCTGCTTGCCGTCGCCCCACTTGTCGTCGCAGCGGTACGCCACGTACCCCTCGGGCTCGCCGGAGGCCGAACGGTGGACCGCGTAGTACGGCTCCGTCCAGGGCTCCAGCCGATGGCCGAGGCCCGTGCCCACGTCCCAGTTGCGCGGCGAGCGGTCCGTGACCCCCGCCCGGCCGCGGGCGAGCCGCCGGTGCAGCTCCGGCCCGATCCGCCGGATCTCCGCCGCGTCGGCGAGGTCGATCCGGCCGCCGTCCTCCGGACGGCCGCTGCGGCGCGGGTCGAGACCGGCCCGGCGCAGGTCCACGCTCCACTCGGTGGTCCAGCTGGCGGGGCCGAAGCCGTACCGGCCGTAGATCGGGTACTCGGCGGCGATCAGGGTCGCGACCGCGTCCCCCCGCTCCCGGGCGGCGGCGAGGTCCGACGCCATCAGCCGGCTCAGCAGCCCGCGCCGCTTGTGCGTCGGCGCCACCGTCACCTGGGTGATCGCGTCCGCGGTGAGACGTCCGCCGCCGACCGTGCTCAGCTCCTGCCGGAAGGAGCGGAAGGTCGCGACCACCCGGCCGCCCTCCAGGGCGCCCGTCGTCCGGTCGAGGTCGACATGGGGCAGCCGGTCGGCGACCAGCCCGTCGGAGACGACCGGCTCGTTCAGGAAGCCCGTCCGCAACGCCCGCAGCCAGTCGGGGAACTCGGACTCGGTCACCGCGCGCAGTTCGACAGCCATCCCCCGACCCTACGCACGCCCGGCCGTCCCGCCACGGGATTTTCTCCGGGCGCCCCGGGAGGGCTCCGCGGCGGCTCAGGCCAGCAGGTCGTCGACCTGCGCCTCGCCCTCCCGGTACCGGCGGGCGATCTCCGCCCCGCAGTCGTCGGCGGTCCGCTGGAGCGACTGCCGGCGCTGCGAGATCTGCTGCTCGTAGCCGGCGAGCCGCCCCATCGCGGTGTGCAGCTCCTCGTCCGTCCGCGCCGTCAGGTCCGACAGCTCGACCTCCGACAGCATCTCGGCGGCCAGCCGCCGGTACTCCTCCCCGCGCGGCGTCGACAGCGTCACGTGCCGGGCCGAGGACCGGTGCCGGGACGGCACGTCCGCGAGGATCTCGGAGAGCCGGTCGAGCACCGGGGCCTCCGGATCCGTCCGGCGCGCCAGCTCCGCCCGCAGGATGTCGATCCGGCCCTGGAGCATCCGCCGCACGTAACTGAGATCGGCCTCGTCGCTCTGCGCGTCCCGGCGCAGCGCCCGCAGCTCGGCGAGACGCAGCCCGCCGAGGTCGTGCCCCGGGCGGCCGGGCGACGCCGGCTCGGCGGTCCGCTGCACGGGCGGCCGCGCGACCGGACCGCCGGGCACCGGGCCGGCGGCGCGGATCAGCGGTACGGGGCCGGACGGCGTCGGCCCGGTGCTGGATGCACTCATGAGAATCGTCCCCTCGACCGGTGCGGAGCCGCACCGCCTCCTGGCATGGTGCCACCCCCGCACGCGCGCGTGCAGGCGCTCTGCACCCGTTCGGCCCCCAGAAATCCCCGATCGGTAGGTTGGGACCCATGCGAGCTGTGGTGCAGAGGGTGGACGGCGCGAAGGTCGTCGTCGCAGGGGAGACGGTCGGCGAGATCGCCGGCGAGGGGCTGTGCGTCCTCGTGGGGGTCACCCACGACGACACCCCCGAGAAGGCCGCCCAATTGGCCAGAAAGCTCTGGTCCGTCCGGGTACTGGAGGACGAGAAGTCCTGCTCCGACGTGAACGCCCCGCTCCTGGTGATCTCCCAGTTCACGCTCTACGGCGACGCCCGCAAGGGCCGCCGCCCCACCTGGAACGCCGCCGCCCCCGGCCCCGTCGCCGAACCCCTCGTCGACGAGGTCGTCGCCCGGCTGCGCGAGCTCGGCGCCCACGTGGAGACGGGCCGCTTCGGCGCCGACATGCGCGTCAGCCTCACCAACCACGGCCCGTTCACGGTCCTGCTGGAGGTCTGAGCCCCCGCTCCGGCCCCTACGGCTCGACGACGGTCTCCTGCGAGGCGGCCGTCGTCCCCGCCACCAGCGGCGCGTCCACCGGCACGTTCCGCTTCACCAGGGCCAGGGCGATCGGCCCCAGCTCGTGGTGGCGGACCGCCGTCGTCACGAAGCCGAGCTGACGCCCGTCCGGCCCGTCGGCGGCGAGCCGCAGCGGCGTGCCGTGCCCCGGCAGGCTCACCTCGCTCCCGTCCAGGTGCAGGAAGACCAGCCGGCGCGGCGGCTTCCCCAGGTTCTGCACCCGGGCGACCGTCTCCTGCCCCCGGTAGCAGCCCTTCTGGAGGTGCACGGCCGTGCCGATGAGCCCGACCTCGTGCGGGATGGTCCGGTGGTCGGTCTCGAAGCCGAGCCGCGGCCGGTGGTCCTCCACGCGCAGCGCCTCGTACGCGAGGACACCGGCGGCCGGCCCGTGCGCGGCGGCGAAGGACTCCAGCTCCCCGCGCGGCAGGAAGAGGTCGCGCCCGTACGCCGTCTCCCGTACGACCACGCCCTCCGGCACCTCGGCGGTGGACCCGGCCGGCAGGTGCACGAGGGCGAAGTCCTCCGTCCGGTCGGCGACCTCGACCCGGTAGAAGAACTTCATCGACTCCAGGTAGGCGATCAGCTCGTCCCGCGTCCCCGGCTCGACGTGCGCCCACACCGTCTCGCCGTCGTCGACGAGCGACAGGGCGTGCTCGATGTGCCCGTTCGCGGAGAGGATCAGCGCCTCGGTGGCCTGACCGACCGGAAGCTCGCTGACGTGCTGGGTGAGCAGCAGATGCAGCCAGCTCAGCCGGTCGTCACCGGTGACGGCGACGACCCCGCGGTGCGAGAGGTCGACGAACCCCGCCCCGTCGGCGAGGGAGCGCTGCTCGCGGAACAGGTCGCCGTAGTGCGCGGCGACGCCTTCGTCGCGGCCTTCGGCGGCCACGGCACCGGGCAGGGACAGCAGAGGGCTGGGCTGTGAGAGTCGCTGCATGGGGAAAGCCTACGACTCTCCGGCGCGGGCCTTCCGTGCGCAGTCCGCGCACAGCCCGAAGATCGCGAAGTGCTTCATGTCGGTGTCGAAGCCGAAGGTCTCCCGGAGCTTCCCGGTGAACTCCGCGGCCACCTCCACGTCCGCCTCGATGACCTCCGAGCAGTCCCGGCACACCAGGTGCAGATGGTGGTGCCGGTCCGCGAGGTGGTACGTCGGCGCACCGTGCCCCAGATGCGCGTGACTGACCAGCCCGAGCTCCTCCAGGAGCTCCAGGGTCCGGTACACGGTGGAGATGTTCACCCCGGAGGCGGTCTTCCGCACCTCGACGAGGATGTCGTCCGGCGTGGCGTGCTCCAGCACGTCCACCGCCTCCAGGACAAGCTGACGCTGCGGCGTCAGCCGATAGCCACGCTGCCGCAGGTCGCTCTTCCAGTCGGTGCTCACCACGCCCTCCAGTGTAGGAGGGCGCGGCGCGTCACCGGTGGTCCTACTTGAAGAAGGCGATGCCGTCGTCGGGCATGTCGGGGAGGTTGCGGGCCATTTCGGCGACCTCTTCCGGGGTGACGACCTTCTTCAGGTGGGCGGACATGTAGGGGCGGAGCGGGACCTCGGGGGTCGCCTTCTCGCCGACCCACATGAGGTCGCTCTTCACGTAGCCGTAGAGGCGCTTGCCGCCGCTGTACGGGCCGGAGGCGGCGGTGCGGGCCACCGCGTCGGTCACCAGGTCGATCTGCGGCTTCTGGTCGGCGAGCTCGCCGTACCAGACCTCGACGACGCCGTCGTCACGGACCATCACGACCTCGACCTTGCGGTCCTTGTCGATCCGCCAGAAGCCGCTCTCGCTCTCCAGCGGGCGGACCTTGTTGCCCTCCGCGTCGAGGACCCAGGAGTGCGAGTGGTACTCCAGGAAGTCCCGGCCGTCGTGGCCGAAGGTCACGGACTGGCCGAAGTTGCACTTCTCGGCGCCGGGGAAGTCGGACACGCCGGCGCCCTCCCAGGTCCCGAGGAGGAACGCGAGCGGGACGAGGTCCGGGTTGAGGTCGGACGGGATCTGGATCATGAGCGACTCAGACGATCTGTGAAGGGGGGCCGGTGAGAGGGGAGGGACCGAGGGGTCAGCGCTGGCCCTGGTACAGCTTCTTCACGGTCAGACCGGCGAAGGCGAGCACGCCGACGGCGACCAGGACCAGCAGGGTCTCGAAGAAAACGATCACGGGGTGCTCCTCGGCTGAGCGGTGAAGGCGGATCGGGCCGGACCCCAGCTTAGTGGGCGGGGGCCCGGCCCACTCGGTGAGGTGGGTCTCCCCGGCGATCAAGCACCGGGACGGACGCGCGGCCGTCGGCCGAGCGCCCGGAGGCGGAAGGACGGCACCCCGACCGCGCCGTTCCGGCGGGACCGTCGCGCTCCGGGCGATCCGCTTACTCGCCCGCCCCGTGCGGTGTGCGTGAAGGCGCGGGGCTTCGCATTACAGTTCGGCCCATGGCGAAGAAGCTCGTGATCAAGGTGACCGCCGGGGCCGACGCCCCGGAACGCTGCTCCCAGGCCTTCACGGTGGCCGCCGTCGCCGTCGCGAGCGGCGTCGAGGTGTCGCTGTGGCTGACCGGCGAGTCCTCGTGGTTCGCCCTCCCCGGCAGGGCCGCCGAGTTCGAACTGCCGCACGCCGCGCCGCTGCCGGACCTCGTCGACTCGATCCTGGCGGCCGGCCGGATCACCCTGTGCACCCAGTGCGCGGCCCGCCGCGAGATCACCGAGCAGGACGTCCTGGACGGCGTCCGCATCGCCGGCGCGCAGGTCTTCGTCCAGGAGGCCATGGCCGACGGCACGCAGGCCCTCGTCTACTGATTCCGGCCGCCGGCACGCTAGTCGTGCCGGCGTTTCTTGCCGTCGAGCTCGTCCCACCACTCGTCCGACTTCGGATCGCCCGAGGGGTCGTCCCACCACCGGTCCTCCGGGCCCCGTCGGTTCGCGACCATCGCGGCGACGGGCGGGATGACCATGGCGACGACGCACATCCCGATGGCCACCGGCATGGAGAAGAGCCGCACGACCGCCCAGGCGCCCACGAAGAGGAACAGGCAGGCACCCATCATCCAGAAGTAGACGTGCCGACGCCGCGCGTACACACCTTCAGCGTACGTCCGTACCGCGGTCACGCGAAGCCCTGGAGCGGCGTCCGGCCGTCGGGCGTCCCGACGGGCCGGGCGGGCGGAGGCCGCGCGATCGGCCGCGTCACCGGACCCGAAAAGGCGCGAAGGGCCGCACGAGGCGTCCAACCCCCAGAATGTGCGGCCCTTCGGCCAGTAGAGAGGGCTTCCCGCCGCGGCGGCTCCGACGGACGGAGGCCGGCGCGGCGGCGCGAAGCCCGGGACGCGCCCCCGGCGCCGAGCGGCGCGGGGGCGCGTGAAGGACTAGACGGCGATGGCGACGTCCGTCAGGCTGCCCGTCTCGGTGACGACGACCTTGCGGTCGGCCTGGGCACCGGGGACGAGGGCACGCAGGGTCCACTCGCCGGTGGCCGCGTAGAAGCGGAACTGGCCGGTGGCGGAGGTGGGGACCTCGGCGGTGAACTCGCCGGAGGAGTCCAGGAGGCGGACGTAACCGGTGACGGGCTCGCCGTCCTTGGTCACCTGGCCCTGGATGGCCGTCTCACCGGGCTTGAGCGTGCTGACGTCGGGGCCGCCGATCGGAGCTCCACACATGTTCTCTGTCCTGTCCTAGAGGGGAGGGAAGGTCGCGCGACCCGGTCTTACTTGTTGGCGCCGAGCTCGATCGGCACGCCCACGAGGGAGCCGTACTCGGTCCAGGAGCCGTCGTAGTTCTTGACGTTCGGGACCTCGAGGAGCTCGTGCAGGACGAACCAGGTGAGGGCGGAACGCTCGCCGATGCGGCAGTAGGCGACGGTGTCCTTCGCCAGGTCGACCTGCTCGGCCTCGTAGAGGGCCTTCAGGTCCTCGTCGGACTTGAAGGTGCCGTCGTCGTTGGCGTTCTTCGACCACGGGATGTTGCGGGCGGACGGGACGTGGCCCGGGCGCTGCGACTGCTCCTGCGGGAGGTGGGCCGGGGCGAGCAGCTTGCCGGAGAACTCGTCGGGCGAGCGGACGTCGACCAGGTTCTGGGTGCCGATCGCGGCCACGACGTCGTCGCGGAAGGCGCGGATGGAGACGTCCTGGGCCTGGGCCTTGTACGCGGTGGCCGGGCGGGCCGGGACCTCGGAGCCGTCGACCAGGTCGCGGGAGTCGAGCTCCCACTTCTTGCGGCCGCCGTCGAGGAGCTTGACGTCCTGGTGGCCGTAGAGCTTGAAGTACCAGTAGGCGTAGGAGGCGAACCAGTTGTTGTTGCCGCCGTAGAGGACGACCGTGGTGTCGTTGCCGATGCCCTTGGCCGAGAGGAGCTTCTCGAAGCCCTCCTGGTCGATGAAGTCACGGCGGACCGGGTCCTGGAGGTCCTTGGTCCAGTCGATCCGGATGGCGTTGCGGATGTGGTTCTTGTCGTAGGCGGCGGTGTCCTCGTCGACCTCGACGATCGCGACGGCCGGGTTGTCGAGGTTGGCCTCGACCCAGTCGGCGTCGACCAGTACGTCGCTGCGAGCCATGCTTTTCTCCTCCGGGGCAGTGTGCGGCGGTGTGGTGCGGGGGTGGTGCTGCATGTGCGGGTACGCGTCGTGGCGGGCGCCCGACGGCGTCGTGCTGCGCGGTGCGGCGCCGACCTCGGGGGTCGGCGGGCCGTGGGAATACGGGCGCGGAGCGCGTCCCGCTCAGATGGAGCGACAGAGCATGGCGGCGATGCGGCACAGGTCTACTGCCCGCCGCTTCGTGAGTTCCGCCTGTCGCTTCATGCCGTCGATCGTAGGGACGGACAGGCGACCGTGTCACCGGCGTGTCGCATGATGAGACGCGATCGTCCGGAGAGTGAGACCGGAAAGGGGTCGAAGCAGGTCGGGGACCCCCGGTGGTACGCCGTACGTCCGTACGCTTCTGCGGATCGGACGGGGTCGTCTCACTATGTGAAAAAGGGGGCCGTCAGGCCCCCTCGGGGGGCCTCCGACCCCCGCCCGCGTCTCCGGTTCAGCCCGCGATGGCGACGTCCCGGCCGCTCACCGTCACCGCGAGGCCCTCCGGGCGCGGTTCCACCTTCACCACGCGCATGCCGGCGACCCGGCCCAGCGGGCGCTCGAAGTCGGTGCGCTCGCGGACCATGTCCTCCAGCAGCGGGATGCCGCCGCCGGGCACCTCGTCGGCGCGGACCTTGAGGACGTCCCCGTCCACCAGCGTGACCGAGGAGACGACGGTACGGGTCACCTTGCGGCCCAGGACCTCGACGCTGCCGGTCACCTTCACCTTGCCGGGGCCGCCGTACTCCATGGCCGTCGCCCGCTCCGAGGCCTCGACCAGGTCCGGGTACGAGATGAGCGCCGTGCCGGTCGCCGCGCCGGCCCGGAAGCCGCTCCAGTCGCCGGTCACGGTCACGTCCCGCAGGTCGACGGTGAGCTCGCCGATCCGGACGGGCTTGCCGCCGGCCTGGGTGTGGACGCCCCGGGCGACCACCTCGACCTCGCCGAAGCGCTTGTCGGCGGCCTGGGTCACGAAGGGGAAGCCCTTGATGTCGACCTCGACCGACTCGGTCCTGCCGCCGGCGAGCGAGGCGCGGCTGGCGACCTCCGACTCGGCCCAGGCGGCGGCCAGCCGGTCGCCGCCCACCAGGACGCCGCCCAGCACGACGGCCACGACCAGCAGGATCCGCAGTGCTCGCATGGCTGTCTCTTCCCCCGTCGCCAGTTCGTCAGTGTTCCGGTGATGCGTGCCGGCCCCCCGACACGAAGATCGACGTGTCGGGGGGCCGGACGGTTCCCGGGCGCTCCCGGTCGGTGGGGAGGCCGGTGCGGACTCCGCTCAGACCAGGGCGCGGCCGAGAAGGTACACGGCGGGCGCGGCGGCCGTCAGCGGCAGGGCCACGCCGGCGGTCATGTGCACGAAGCGGGACGGGTAGTCGTAGCTGGCCACCCGCAGGCCGACGAGGGCGCAGACGCCGGTGGCCAGGCCGAGGAGCGCCCCGGAGGCGCCCATGCCGTTCAGGGTGCCGGCGGCGACGCCCGCGCCGGCGCCGGCGAGCAGCGAGACGACGAGCGAGACCGGGCCGGGCAGCGGGAGCGCGCGGGCGAGGACGGTCGCGCCGACCGCGGCCGCGCCGGCGACCACCGCGTCCGGCTCGGCGCCGAGGTGCCCGGCGGCGAGGACGGTCAGCGCCGCCGAGGTGACGGTGGCCATGAGGCCGTACATCCGCTCGTCGGGCTCGGCGTGGCTGCGCAGCTGGAGGACCAGGCTGAGCAGGACCCAGACGCCGAGGGTGCCGAGGATCGCGGGGGCCGCGTGCTCGCGGCCCGCGGCCAGCAGGGCGGCGTCGGCGACGAGCCCGCCGAGGAAGGCGAGCGCGATGCCCTGCCGGGCGGGCCACATGCCGTTGAGCCGGAACCAGCCGGCGGCGGTCAGGGCCTGGAGCGCGACCAGCGGCAGCAGGAGCCCGTACGTGCCGAACGCGGCACCGCCGGCGATCAGCAGCGCGAGGGCGGCGGTCAGCGCGGCGGGCCGCATCCCGGGCTCGATGATCGGCGACCGGCCCTCGGCCCGCGCGCGCTGGGCGTCGGTGATCCGGGTGTTCCCGGAGGTGGTCGGCGAGGAGTACGCGGGACCGCCGGCGGCCTCGTCGGCGGGGGCGGACGCCGCGGCGGACACGGGCTGCGGCTGCACCGGCTGCGCGTACGGCTCGGGCTGCGGCGCGTACGGCTCGGGCTGCGGCTGCGGCTGCGCGTACGACTCGGGCTGCGGCTGCGCGGGCTGGGCGTACTGCTCCGGGGCGTACGCCTGCCCGGCGTACGGCTCCTGGGCGTAGGCCTGCGGGGCGTACCCCTCCTGCGGGTACGCGTACGGCTGCGGGGCCTGATGGGCCTGATGGGCCTGCTGCGGCTGGTGGGCCTGCTGGGGCGCCTGCGCGTCCTGCGGGGCCTGCCGGGCCTGGTACTCGTACGCGTCCTCCGGGCGGACCGCGGGCTGGTACGTGGTGTCCCAGGTCTGGCCCTCCCAGGTCTGGGTGACCGAGGGGTCGTACGCGTTCGGGTCGTACGGCACGCCGCCGTACTGCTGGTCATTGCTCATACTGTGGGGTTCACCCTCCTGCGAACGGGGGGAGCACCTCGACCGTGCCGCCCTCGGCGAGGCGCACCGTCTCATGGCTCCGGGTGCCGACCGGGTCGCCGTCGACGAGGAACGAGCACCGCTGGAGCACCCGGACGAGCTCGCCCGGATGCCGCTCGCGGGCGGCCTCCAGGGCCTCGGCGAGGGTCTCGGCGGTGTACGGCTCCTCGGCGATCCCGGCGGCGGCCTTGGCCGCGGCCCAGTAGCGGATGGTTCCCGCTGCCATAGCGGCGCTCCCTTCGTTCGTGTGCGCGCCGCCCCCCATGATGGGCTATCGGCGGACGAGCCAGGCGCCGAGCCGGTCGAGGAGCTCCTCGCCGGCCGCGTTCTCGGCGTGGCCCATGCCCGGCTCCAGCCACAGTTCCACCGGGGCGCCGTCGGGGGCGGCCGCGGCGAGCATCCGCGGGTGGTCGAGGGGGAAGTAGGCGTCCCGGTCGCCGTGGACGAGGAGCAGCGGGGCGGGGGCGATCAGCGGGACGGCCCCGACGGGCGGCAGCGGCTCCGGGTCCCAGGGGCGGGCGTCGACGCGGGTGCGGAACCCGTACCGGCCGACGGCCCGGCCGAGCGGGCGGGTGACCATCCAGTGGAGGCGGCGCATCGGGGCCGTCCCCCGGTAGTACCAACGGGCGGGGGCGGAGACCGCGGCGACCGCGTCGGGCCCGGCGTCGGTGCCGCGGTCCAGGGCGGCCTGCCGCAGGACGACCGAGCCGCCCATGGAGAAGCCGAGGGTCACCACGCGCGCGTGGCCCAGTTCACGGGCCCAGCGGACGGCGGCGGCGAGGTCCAGGACCTCGCGGTCGCCGAGGGTGGAGAGGCCGCCGGAGCCGCCGTGGCCGCGGAAGGAGAAGGTGACGACGGCGGCGGCGTGCCGGCCGAGGGTCTCGGCGGCGCGTCGGACGGCGGGCCGGTCGGCGGAGCCGGTGAAGCCGTGCGCGACGACGACGGCGGTGTCGGTGACACTGGCGGGGAAGGGTTCGTGAACCGCCTCGATGCGGACGCCGTCGTCCGTCCTCAGCATGGCTCGGCGGGGTCCGGAAGTGAGCGAGGAGACATCCATCATGTGAAATCGGCTCTCTGCCTCGGAACTCATGTGGGCTATTCTCCTAGGCAGGGATCCGGGCGATGTCGCCACCGGGTCCTTTTGCGTTTTCCGGCCGTTGTTACGGACGGATGAACAAAAGCTCTCAGGGCGCGAGAGCCACAGGTGAGACCGCGGCGGCCGAGCACGACCCGCCGCGACCGCAGGACCCGAGCAGTACCGCAGATGTCCTCGCAGGGACCGAGGAGGAACCGACGTCATGGACGAGCGTACGAAGCACGACCGACCGACGAGCCGGCCGACCCTGGCAGGGGGAGAGGCCCGATGAGTTCTCTGCTGCTCCTCACGAACGCCCTCCAGCCGTCGACCGAGGTGCTCCCCGCCCTCGGCCTGCTGCTGCACAACGTGCGGGTGGCCCCGGCGGAGGGCCCGGCGCTGGTGGACACCCCCGGCGCCGACGTGATCCTCGTCGACGGGCGGCGCGACCTTCCGCAGGTCCGCTCGCTCTGCCAGCTGCTGCGCTCCACCGGTCCCGGCTGTCCGCTGGTCCTGGTGGTCACGGAGGGCGGCCTGGCGGCGGTCACCGCGGACTGGGGCATCGACGACGTGCTCCTCGACACCGCCGGACCGGCCGAGGTCGAGGCGCGGCTGCGGCTGGCGCTCGGCCGTCAGCAGATCGTCGCGGACGACTCCCCGATGGAGATCCGCAACGGCGACCTGTCGGTGGACGAGGCCACGTACAGCGCGAAGCTGAAGGGCCGGGTCCTGGACCTCACCTTCAAGGAGTTCGAGCTGCTGAAGTACCTGGCGCAGCACCCGGGGCGGGTGTTCACGCGGGCGCAGCTGCTCCAGGAGGTGTGGGGGTACGACTACTTCGGCGGCACCCGGACGGTCGACGTCCACGTGCGGCGGCTGCGCGCGAAGCTCGGCCCGGAGCACGAGTCGCTGATCGGCACCGTCCGCAATGTGGGATACCGCTTCGTGACGCCCGAGAAGGTGGAGCGGGCCGCCGAGGAGGCCCGTGCCAAGGAGGCGAAGGCGACGGCCAGGGAATCCGGCGGGCCAAAGCGGGACGAAGCGGGACAGGACACCCGGGAAGAGGCCCGTACGGGCGCCGGAGTCAAGGGCGCCACGGCCGACACCACCCGTTAGGGGGACGGTAACGTGGCGTATGCCACAGTGCGACCTGCCGGTAGGTAGGTCACCCCGCGTAGACTTCCGCGCGTGGCCAAGGTGACGCGGGATGACGTAGCGCGACTGGCGGGAACTTCGACCGCGGTCGTGAGTTACGTCATCAACAACGGACCCCGGCCGGTCGCCCCGGCCACGCGCGAGCGTGTCCTCGCAGCCATCAAGGAGCTGGGCTACCGGCCCGACCGGGTGGCCCAGGCGATGGCGTCCCGCCGCACCGACCTCATAGGCATGATCGTCCCGGACGCGCGCCAGCCCTTCTTCGCGGAGATGGCACACGCGGTCGAACAGGCCGCCGCCGAGCGCGGGAAGATGGTCCTGGTCGGCAACTCCGACTACCGCACCGAGCGCGAGATCCACTACCTGCGCGCCTTCCTCGGCATGCGGGTCTCCGGGCTGATCCTCGTCAGCCAGGGCATGAGCGAGCAGGCCGCGAGCGAGATCGAGGCCTGGGACGCGCGCGTGGTGCTGCTGCACGAGCGGCCCGAGGCGATCGACGACGTCGCCGTCGTCACCGACGACATCGGCGGCGCCCAGCTCGCCACCCGGCACCTCCTGGAGCACGGCCACCCGTATGTGGCGTGCCTCGGCGGCGTCCCCAACACCCCCGCCGTCGGCGACCCGGTCGCCGACCACGTCGAGGGCTGGCGGCGCGCCATGCTGGAGGCCGGCCGCGAGGTCGAGGGCCGGCTCTTCGAGGCCCCGTACAACCGCTACGACGCCTACCAGGTGGCGCTGAAGCTGCTGGCCGGCCCGGACCGGCCGCCGGCCATCTTCTGCTCCACCGACGACCAGGCCTTCGGCGTGCTGCGGGCCGCCCGCGAGCTGCGCATCGACGTGCCGACCGAGCTGGCGGTGGCGGGCTTCGACGACGTGAAGGAGGCGGCGCTCACCGATCCGCCGCTCACCACCGTCTTCTCCGACCGCCCCGCGATGGCCCGCGCCGCGGTCGACCTCGTCCTCGACGACTCGATCCGCGTCAACGGCTCCCGCCGCGAGCGCGTCAAGCAGTTCCCCTCGGCCCTGGTGGTCCGCCGCTCCTGCGGCTGCAACTGACCGAGCCCCTCCCGAGCCGGGCCCCGAGCCCGGCCCTGGACTCCTGGACCGGTCCCGAGCCGGTCCTGGGGCGATCCCGAGCCGGTCCTGAGCCGGCCCTGGTTCGATCCCGAGCCGGTCCTGGGTCGGCCCCGACCGCTCCCGGCCGCTCCCCGACCGCCCCCAGCCGTCTTTATTTCGGGCATACAGGGTTCTGTCGGGCTTCTCAGCCGGTCCTCAGACGGCTCTCATCTCGCGGGCCGAGAGTCATTGCCATGACGGACCACACGCAGCCCCAGCAGCCGTACCACCCGCCGCGCCCGCCCTACGAGCCGACGCAGCCGATCACCACCGAGCCGGGCACCACCGTGTGGCCGTCCGGTTCCGGTGACGGCGGGTACGGCGGGTACGGCGGGCACACCCCTCCGCCGGTCCCGGCGCCCGCCGGCGGCCCCGTCTCCCGCCGGCGCGCCAAGCGCGGGGTCGGACTGATGGCGGCCGTGGCCATCGCGGCGGCGGCCATCGGCGGCGGCACCGCCACCCTGGTGCAGCAGCTGTCCTCGGACTCCCCCGCCGCCACCGCCTCCTCCTCCGTGGTGAACGGCACCAACGTCTCCGCGAGCAGCACCGGCACGGTCGCCGGGGTCGCCCAGGCCGTCTCCCCCTCCATCGTGGAGATCTCCGCGAGCTCCACCTCCGGCAAGTCCACCGGCTCCGGCGTGATCATCACCGCCGACGGCGAGATCGTCACCAACAACCACGTGATCTCCGGCGCCTCCGAGATCACCGTCCAGACCAGCGACGGCAAGAGCTACCGGGCCGAGGTCGTCGGCAAGGACCCCGACAAGGACCTCGCCCTCATCAAGCTCGGGAACGCCTCCGGGCTGAAGGCCGCCACCCTCGGCGACTCCTCCAAGGTGAAGGTCGGCGACGAGGTCGTCGCCATCGGCTCCCCCGAGGGCCTCACCGGCACCGTCACCAGCGGCATCGTCTCCGCCCTCGACCGGGACGTCACCGTCGCCAAGGACGAGGACGGCGCGGGCGACGGCGGCCAGGACCAGCAGCAGCAGTGGGACCCGCGACAGGGCTGGCCGTTCGAGTTCGGCGGACAGCAGTTCAACGGCGACACCGGCTCCTCGAAGACGACGTACAAGGCGCTCCAGACCGACGCCTCGCTCAACCCGGGGAATTCCGGCGGCGCGCTGATCAATATGAACGGCGAGATCATCGGAATCAATTCGGCCATGTATTCGCCCAGTTCTTCGAGCGGTTCCACGGCCGGCAGCGTCGGCCTCGGATTCGCCATCCCGGTGGACACCCTCAAGGCCGACCTCGACTCCCTCCGCTCCGGCGGCCAGAGCTGAGCGCGTGGCACGCTGACACCATGACCGGGCAGCCGAACGACTCCGAACGCATCCTCATCGTCGACGACGAACCCGCCGTGCGGGAGGCCCTGCGCCGCTCCCTCGCCTTCGAGGGGTACGCGACGCGGGAGGCCGTCGACGGGATCGACGCGCTCGCCGCCATGGAGCCGTACGCCCCCGACCTCGTCGTGCTCGACGTGCAGATGCCCCGCATGGACGGGCTCACGGCGGCCCGCCGGATCCGGGCCGCCGGCTCGACCGTGCCCATCCTCATGCTGACCGCCCGCGACACCGTCGGCGACCGCGTCACCGGCCTCGACGCGGGCGCCGACGACTACCTCGTGAAGCCCTTCGAGCTCGACGAGCTCTTCGCCCGCATCCGGGCCCTGCTCCGCCGCAGCTCCTACGCCGCCCCGTCCGCCACCGCCGCCGAACCCGAGGACGTGCTCTCCTTCGAGGACCTGCGGATGGACCTGGCGACCCGCGAGGTCACCCGCGCCGGCCGGCCCGTCGAACTGACCCGCACCGAGTACACCCTCCTGGAGATGTTCCTGGCCCACCCCCGCCAGGTCCTCACCCGCGAGCAGATCCTCAAGGCCGTCTGGGGCTTCGACTTCGAGCCCAGCTCCAACTCCCTGGACGTGTACGTGATGTACCTGCGGCGCAAGACGGAGGCCGGCGGCGAACCGCGCCTCGTCCACACCGTGCGCGGGGTCGGGTACGTACTGCGCGGCGGAGGCGGGACCGAGTGACCCGGCCCCGCACCCCCCTGGCCTGGTTCCGGTCCCGGCCGCTGCGCTCACGGCTCGCACTGCTCACCGCCTTCGCGGTGGCCGTCGCCGTCGCCGCCGTCTCCGCGGCCTGCTGGTTCGTCACCCGGGCCCAGCTGGAAGGCGAGATGGACGCCTCGCTGCGCAACACCCGGCTCGACCCGGCCGCCGTCCGCAGCCTCCTCGCCCTCTGCCGGCAGGGCGAGACCCCGCCGCCGGCCGCCGGCTCGTACACCGTGCAGATCATCGACTCGGCCGGTGGCGTCTGCACCTCCGGCAAGGCGGCGCTCCCGGCCGGCGAGGGCGACCTGGCGGTGGCCCGGGGCACGCTCGCGTACGTCCTGCACACGGTGAAGGACGCCGACGGGCGCGAGATGCGCGTCTACACCTACCCGCAGCCCGGCCCGCCCGGCCTCGCGGTCTCGGTGGCCCGCCCGCTCGCCGAGATCGACAACTCCCTCTCCACGCTGGGCTGGGTGCTGCTCCTGGTCTCCGGCATCGGGGTGATCGGCGCCGGCGCGGCCGGCCTCTGGGTGGCCAGGACCGGCCTGGAGCCGGTGAACCGGCTGACCGGCGCGGTGGAGCACGTGGCGGCCACGGAGGACCTGACGGTACGGATCCCGGCCGAGGGCGAGGACGAGATCGCCCGCCTGTCGCGCGCCTTCAACCAGATGACGGCGGCGCTCGCGAGCTCACGGGACCGCCAGGCCCGCCTGATCGCGGACGCGGGCCACGAACTCCGCACCCCCCTGACCTCGCTGCGCACCAACGTCGAACTCCTCGCCCGCAGCGAGGAGACCGGCCGCGCGATCCCCCCGGAGGACCGCCGGGCCCTGATGGCCTCGGTGAAGGCCCAGATGACGGAGCTGGCCGCCCTCATCGGCGACCTCCAGGAACTGGCCCGCCCCGACGCGGTGCGCCCGGGCCCCCTGGAGGTCGTGCCCCTCCACACGGCCCTGCGCACCGCCCTGGACCGCGCCCGCCTCCGTGGCCCCGAACTGACCTTCACGACCGACCTGGCCCCCTGGTACGTACGGGCGGAGCCCGCCGCGCTGGAGCGGGCCCTGGTCAACGTCCTGGACAACGCGGTCAAGTTCTCGCCCCCGCGCGGCACGATCGAGGTCACCCTGATGCGCGGCGAACTGACGGTCCGCGACCACGGCCCCGGCATCCCTCCCGACGAACTCCCCCACGTCTTCGACCGCTTCTGGCGCTCCCCGTCCGCCCGCAGCCTCCCCGGCTCGGGCCTGGGCCTCTCGATCGTCGCCCGCACGGTGAAGCAGACCGGCGGCACGGTGACCCTGTCCCCGGCGGAGGGCGGCGGCACCGCGGCGGTGCTCCGGCTTCCCGGCGCGCCGACCCCGCCACCGGAGGTGACGGCGTGACGGAGGGCCTGCGTCCGGACGGGACGATCGCCCGCGAGGGCGCGCCGGCCGGCGGCGGCGTACGCGCGCGTGCACGGCGAGAGGACGCCGCGAGCCCGGCAGGATCCGGAGGACACGGAGGAGCCGGAGGAGCCGGAGGAGCCGGAGGAGCCGGAGGAGCCTGCCTGGCCGCGGGCGCGGGAGGCAGTGCCCCGCCGCCTACTGGCCGACGCGGCCGTCGACGCGTTCGCGGAGGAGGTCGGCGTGGCCGCAGTGGCGGGCGTACTCGGTGATCTGCATGGTGAGGAGTGCGCGCAGCTGACCGCCGGCGGCGACGGGGGCGCCGAGGTCGGGGGCGGCGGCGATGAAGCGGTCGGTGGCCTCCGCCTCCTCCTTCCACCGCCGCCGGGCGTCCTCGACGACGGCCGGGTCGGCGACGGCGCCGGTCCAGTCGGCCTCGCGGTCGTCCGGGGTGCGGTAGATCCGGGGCGACTCCTCGCCGGCGAGGCGGCGGAAGTGCCGCTCGTCCTCGGCCATGTGCCGGACGAGGCCGAGGAGGGACATGGTGGAGGGCGGCACGGAGCGGCGGGCCAGCTGCTCGGCGTCGAGCCCCTCGCACTTCAGCTCCAGGGTGAGCCGGAAGTGGCGCAGGGCGTCGAGGAGGGCCCCGCGCTCGTCGGTGACCACCGGACCGCCGCCCTCGCGCGGGTCGTCGTCGGGGTCGGTCCACATGTCGGTGTGGACCGTGGACGTCGTCCACCGCCGTATGTCCGGATCGCTGTTCATACGGGCATGGTCGTACGGGGGACGGGTGCGGCGCCAGGGAATTGACCGCCCGCTCAGTTGTGCCGCAGCAGCGACTCCACCAGCCCCGCCCGGGTCGCCGGGAAGTCCAGCGGCACGATGCCGAGTCCGGTGCGGCCGGCCGCCCAGGTGCCGTCCAGCCAGCGGTGGACGCGCGGGTTGAGGTTGTCGGAGTTCCAGCGGGGCGGCAGCGCGGCGGAGGTGCTGACGAAGTTCACGTACAGGGGGCCGGGGCTCTCGACGGCGGCGCGGAAGTGCGCCTCGATCTTGGGGTACTTGGCGTCGGGCAGCGCGTTCCAGTCGTCCTGGACGGCGAAGTGGCGGGGGTCGGCCCAGCGCAGGCCGGGCAGTCCGCCGTTGTCGGCGAGGAGCACGACCCGGCCGCGCGCCTCCCCGAGCGTCGGCGGGCCGTCGCCGATGCGGAAGAGGGAGCGCCAGCCGCGCCGGTCGAGGTAGTCGTCGAAGACGCTCCGGAAGGTGGCGTCGGACTCCTCGGAGTACTCCTGCTTGACCCGCATCAGCACGGTCTCGGACGGGTGCGCGGCGAGGAAGTCCCGGCAGGCGACGAGCACGTCGCCGAACATCGCGTTCTGGTAGGCGGCCCCGTGGTGGATGGCGAAGGAGCCGCCGGTCACCCGGCACCGCACGTCCAGGAACCGCACCCCGCTGTCGAGCTGCTGGGCGATGGTGGTGTTCTGGCACTGCGCCCAGGGCCCGCCGAACCGCGCCCCGGAGTCGTGCGTCCCGGGGATGGTGAGCCGCGCGAGCGCGGTCCCGTCGCCGTGCGCCCCCATCCACGCGCGCGTGTCCAGGGTCGCGGCCCGCGCTCCGGGCGCCCCGGTGAGCAGTACGGCTCCGGCCCCGAGGGCCCCGGTGAGAAAGCGTCGTCGCTCCATGGGACCGGATGATGACAGGTCCGCGTCAATACGCGCCAGGGTGCGGAAGGCCCGGAAAGGGGCTGCCCCCGCCGGACCGTGGTCCGGCGGG
>NZ_JBHTST010000097.1:0-31927 GCF_042794995.1 Streptomyces sp. NPDC056503 | reverse complement strand
CGTCGGCCGCGTACGCGTCCGACGGGGCCCTTCGGGCGTCTCCGGCGGGCTACTCCCGTACGGGGGCGACCGTGGCCCGCCACAGGCGGTGGGCGGCGACGGCGGCCGCGGCGAGCAGGAGGCCGTTGCGGAGGACCATCACGGCCAGGCCGGCCGGGGCGCCGGTGACGACCTCGGCGTACAGGACGGGGTACGCGAGGGAGCTGAGGGCCGCCGCGGGGAGCAGGAGCAGCGCCACCGGGCGCATCACGGTCCGCCGGGAGGTCAGGCAGACGGCGGCGAGTCCGAGCAGCCAGATCAGGTACTGGGGGCTGATCACCCGGCTGGTGACGGTGAGGAGCAGCACGGCGGCGAGGGCCGCGTCGAGCGGGGTGGCCTCGCTCCAGCGGGTGGCGCGGAGCCGCCAGAGGACGAGCCAGAGGACGGCGGCGACGGTCAGCAGGAGGAAGAGGTGGCCGAGGGTGGAGACGTACGGGCCGACGTACTCGTAGGCGCCGTAGCGGATCTCCGCCGTCCCCGGCCACAGCCCCGCCGCGTGGCCGAGGGCGAGGGCGGTGCCGCCCAGGGACTCGACCTGGACGCCCCGGGAGCCCTGCTGGCGCAGGAAGCCGAGCGAGCCGGAGAAGAAGAGCGCGAGGACGGCGAGGAGGGTGGCGGCGGTGACCGCCGCGGCCGTCCACGCCTCGCGGGTGGTACGTCCCCGGGGCGTGCCGATCAGCGCGAGCGCCGGCCACACCTTGACCAGCGCCCCCAGCCCGGCGAGCGCGCCGCCGAGCCGGTGGGCGGCGGGGGAGCGGCCCTTGAAGAGGAGGAGGGCGAGGACGGCGAGGGCGGTGGCCTGGACGTCGTAGCGGGCGAGCGGCAGATGGAGGAGGAGGGGCAGGGCGCACACCCAGTACCAGGCGCCGTGGGTGAGCCGTGAGCGGTCGGCGACGGCGAGACCGAGGGTGACGGCGGCGTCGGCGAGCAGGGTCAGGACGACGAACGCCTGGGTGTAGCCGAGCCAGGGCATCAGCAGTCCCGGCGCCATGATCACGAGGCCGGCGCCGGGCGGGTACTGCCAGGTGGGGTCGGAGAGGGGGAAGGTGCCGTCGGCGAGGAGGCCGTACCAGTGGCGGTAGAGCAGCTGCACCTCGTGGCCGACCCCGCCGATGCCGAGGCTGTCGCTCGCGAGCAGCGCCAGCATGCCCACGCGCGTGACCAGCCAGACGGCGGCGAGCGCGAGGGCGGGGCCGCTGCCGACGGTGACGAAGGTGGCGGACGTGAAGGAGTCCGACTCGAAGGGGGAACGGGTGAGGGAGGGGGGCGAGGAGGCGGAGGCGCGGGGGAGATCGGGGTGATCGGGGTGATCGGGCGTCGTCACGCTCCGACCATAGGTCTGTTTCTGACTGTTTGTCTTATTTGTTCGGCTTGGTGGCGCCCGTCCTGGTGAACTCCTCGTACGCCGCCACCACCTCCTCCGCCGGTCCGTCCATCCGCAGCGTCCCCGCCTCCAGCCAGAGGGCGCGGTCGCAGGTCTCGCGGATGGTCGCGTTCGCGTGGGCGACCAGGAAGACCGTGCCGGCGGCGGCGCGCAGTTCGTCGATCCGGCGGCGGCTGCGGCGCCGGAAGCGGGCGTCGCCGGTGGCGAGGGCCTCGTCGAGGAGGAGCACGTCGTGGCTCCGGGCGGTCGCGGAGATCGCGAAGCGGAGGCGCGCGCCCATGCCGGAGGAGTAGGTGCGCAGGGGGCGGGAGAGGGGGTCGTCGTCGCGGCCTTCGGTGAGACCGGAGAACGCGACGATGTCGTCGTAGCGGGCGGTGATCTCGGACCGGGTCATGCCCATGGCGAGGCCGCCCAGGATCACGTTCCGCTCGCCGGAGAGGTCGCCCATCAGGGCCGCGTCGACGCCGAGGAGGGTCGGGCGGCCCTGGGTGTGGATCGTGCCGCTCTCCACCGGCTGGAGGCCGGCGATCGCCTTCAGGAGGGTGGATTTCCCCGATCCGTTCGAACCGATCAGGCCGATCGCCTCGCCGCGCCGGGCGATGAAGCCGACGCCCCTGACGGCGTGCACCCGGCGGTCGCGGCCCGGGCCGGAGCCGGTCCGCACGGTGTACGAGACGTGGACCCGGTCGGCGATGACGGTGGGGGGCGCTGTCCGCGCCGTGCTTCCGGTGTCAGCCACGGCCGTACGTCTCCTCCGCCTTCCAGAACCAGACGAAGCCGCCGACGAAGGCGAGCACCGCCCAGCCGGTGGCCAGTGCCCATACGTGCGGCGGGAGGTTCGCCGAGGTGTAGCTCTCCACGAGGGCGTAGCGGACGAGGTCGATGTAGACGGCCGCCGGATTGCACTGGAGGGCGAGGACCACCCCGTCGGGGACGCGGCCGCTCCGCGCCAGGGAGCCGATCGACCACATCACGCCCGAGCCGTACATCCAGGTGCGCAGCATGAAGGGCAGCAGCTGGCTGATGTCCGGGGTGCGGGCGGCGAGCCGGGCGAGCGCGAGGGAGGCGCCGGCGCCGAAGAGGGCCTGGAGGGCGATCGCGGGCACGGCGAGCAGCCAGCTCCAGGTCGGGAACTCGCCGAAGCAGAGCAGGATCACGACGAGCGCGGCGAGCGAGACGAGCAGCTGTTGGAGCTGGAGCAGGGCGAGGGAGAGCGGCAGGCTCGCGCGCGGGAAGTGCAGGGCGCGGACGAGGCCGAGGTTGCCGCTGACGGCGCGTGAGCCGGCGGTGAGCGTGTTGGCGGTGAAGGTCCAGACGAAGACGCCGGTCAGGAGGAAGGGCAGGTAGTCCGGGACGCCGTGCTGCACGTCCATCAGGACGCCGAACATCAGGTAGTACACGGCCGCGTTGAGCAGCGGGGTCATCAGCTGCCACAGCTGTCCGAGCCTGGCCTGGCTGTACTGCGCGGTCAGCCGGGCCGTCGCGAAGGCGGCGATGAAGTCGCGGCGGGACCAGAGCTGCCGGACGTAGGCGGGGAGGGGCGGCCGGGCGCCGCTGACGGAGAGGCCGTGGCGGCGGGCGAGGGCCTGGAGGTCCTCGGTGGACGGCGCGCCGGGGGGGGGGGCGGGGGCGGCCGCGGTCGGCGGCGGCAGTGTCAGGGTCACGTGCGGGCGCTTTCGACGGGGGGACGGTTCGGCGACGTACGTCGGGACGGACCCGTTTCGTCGCTACGGGGAGGTTAGGGCGATTCCACGTCGGAACGCAACCGTATCGTCGTGACGTAACCGTTGGTTAGGATGCCGTTCATGAGCACCCCCACGCCCCGCCGGGCGCCCGCCGGAGCCGCCGTGCTCCGCGAGGACGTCACCGAGGCCATCCGGACCGCCGTCTTCGAGGAACTCGCCGCCGTCGGCTTCGCCCGGATGTCCATCGAGGGCATCGCGCGGCGCGCGGGCGTCGGGAAGACCGCGGTCTACCGGCGCTGGAAGTCGAAGCTGGCGCTCGTCCTCGACCTGGTCGGGGCGGTTGCCGCGCAGGGGCTGCCGGCGCCCGCCACCGGCTCCCTGGAAGGGGACGTACGGGCCCTCCTCACCGTCGCGTCGCACGCGCTGCGCCATCCGATCGCGTCGCAGGTCGTCCCCGAGCTCCTCGTCGAGGCGGCCCGGCAGCCGGAGATCGCGGAAGCGGTGCGGTCGGCGCTGCTCGACGGGCAGGAGGGGGTCGTCGCGCAGGTCGTCCGCGAGGCCGTCGCCCGGGGCGAACTCCCCGAGGGCACCGACCCCGCCCGCGCCCTCGACCTCGTGGTCGGCCCCCTCTACTGGCGCCTCGTCGTCGTCCGCACGGATCCCCCGAAGGGGTACGTCGACGACCTCACGCGCGCGGCGGTGGCGGGGCTGCGGACGCTGGGGGGCGGCGCCTGAGGGGTGCGGCGGGGGACGTGGCGTGGCGGGCGGCGCCTGGCCGGGCGCGGCGCGATGCGATGCGTGGCGGGCGGGTGGACGGTGCTCGGCCGGGCGCGGGGCGGTCCGTGATGGGTGGGTGATCCGGCGGCGGGGTGGTCCGCGGCGCGGTGGTCCGCGGCCCGGTGGTCCGCTGACCGGTGGTCCGCGGCGCGGGGCTTTCCCCGCCCCGGCCCCTCCTGAAACGGGGGCAGCCCCCGGACCCCCCTGCCGTCCGGCCGTGGAGCCCGCCCGCTCGAGGCGCGCGGCCCCGGGCCGTGGGACGGGTGTCAGGCGGACGTGGCCGGGGCGTCGGCGGGCCGGGCCGGGATCAGGCGTGGGTGAGCGGGGGCACCGGGGTGGCCTCGACCGAGCGGGCCGCGCGGTCCAGGGCGCTGGCCAGCAGGGCCAGGTCCGTGGGGCCGTTGCCCAGCTCCCGGACCGGGCGGCGGGCGGGCGGGTCGCCCATCCGCTCCCACTCCAGCGGGACGACGGTCGGCCGCAGCGTCGCCGTGCGGGGGATCCTGCCCGTGACGCGCCCCGCCTGGAACGGCGTCACGCGCCCGTCGGGGTGCCCCAGCCGGCCCCGGCCGGGTGCCGGTACGTCAGGGCCCGGCGCGCTCGGCGGCGCGTCCAGGACCACCCGGAGCCGGGCGCCGTGCGCCAGATCCGTGTCGACGGTCCGGTCGGGTCGGGCGGAGGTCGCGACGAGGTGCACCCCGAGCCGTTCGCCGTGCCGTGCCACCGCCTCCAGGGCCCGGACGACCGAACCGGCCGCGGGCCGCCCCGGGGCGCCCAGGGCGGGGGCGACGAGGGCGTCGAAGTCGTCCACGAGCACGACGAGCCGCGGCAGCGGCACCCTGGCCGCGGCGGGGCGCGGTGACGGGAGGTGGTCCTGCTCGCTTCCGGGCCGCGGCACGCGCGCGCCGCCGCGGTCGCCGACGGGGCCCTGTCCGTCGTCCGTCCGCAGCGTCCGGCCGCTGGCCCGCTCGCCGAGGTCCGCCGCTCCCGTCGGCCGTCCCCCGAGCCGTCCGCTCGACGCCGTCGTGACGTCCCCGGCACCCCGGTAGGCCGTCCGGCCGCCTGGGGTGCCCGTGCCCGCCACCTCTTCGGAACCCGGGTACGCCGTCCGCCCGCTCGCCGGGCCGGAGAGGTCTCCGGCGCCGGGGTACGGGGTCCGTCCGCTTCCGGAGCGGGGGAGGTCCTGGGCGCCCGGGTACGGGGTCCGTCCGCTGTCCGTCCGGGGGAGGCTTCCCGCGGACGGGTACGCCGTGCGGCCGCCGGCGGCTCCGGGGACGTCGCCGGAGCCCGGGTACGCCGTCCGCCCGCTCGCGGGGGCGGAGAGGTCTCCGGCGCCGGGGTACGGGGTCCGTCCGCTTCCGGTGCGCGGGAGGTCCTGGGCGCCCGGGTACGCCGTGCGGCCGCCGGCGGTGCCGGGGACGTCGCCGGCGTGGGGCTGGCGCGGGGCCGGGGTGAGGCGGTCGCTGGGGGTGGACGGGAGGTCGTCCGAGGGGCGGGGGGACTGGTAGGGGGTGCGGGTCCCCGGCGGGGTGTCGCCCACCGCGCCCGCGCCGGTGCGCAGGGTGCGGCCGCTCTGGCGGTCGCCGAAATCCGACGGGTCGGGGAGGCGGAGGGTCGCCCGGGCGGCCGGGGGGATCGACTCGGCCGCGCTCGGGGTGCGCTGGCCGATCAGCGCGCGGGTGCCGCGGCGGTCGGCGAAGTCGGCGTCGCCGAGCAGCTCGGCGCGGCGCTTCAGCTCCGCGCCCAGCGCCTGGGCGAACTCCCGCATCCGGACCGGGTCCGACGCCACCAGGTGCTCGGTGACGTGCGGCAGCTCCGTACAGGCCGTGAGGCCCTCGCCGCGTTCGCCGCCCGCGCCGTCCACGAGGAGCAGACCGAGCCGGTCCGGGCGGCCGCCGGCCGCGAGGGAGGCGGCGATGGCGCGGAGCAGTTCCGTGCGGCCGCTGCCCGCCGGGCCCTCGATCAGCAGGTGCGGGCCCTCGGCCGTGAGGTCGACGGCGAGCGGGCCGCGCGGCCCCGCGCCCAGGACCGCCGTGCCCTCGCCGGCCGACGCCCACCGGGCCATGAGGGACGCCGGGGTGGCTCTGGCCAGGCCCAGCTCGTCCAGGAGCCGGGCCGACGGCGGCAGCGCCGCGGCCCGGCCCGGGCTCGCCGACGCCGCGTCCGTGCGCAGCGGGGCCAGCGCCCGGCCGAAACGCTCCGCCCAGGCGACGGAGACCGCGTCGACGACGCCGACCGTGCCGTGGCCCGCGACCCGTCCGCCGGAGGTGCGCAGCAGCCGCAGCGCCGTCGCCACGTCACCGCTGAGCAGCGCCGCGGCCCCGCACTCGCGGAAGGCGAGGGAGGCCGCGCACGCCGCCTCGTAGGTGGCGGCGACCGGCGACGCGGGGGAGGCCGAGGGGGCCTCGGCCAGGCAGACCAGGTGGATGCCGGCGGCCGCGCCCGCCCCGGCGAGCCGGGCCACCGTCTCGCGCAGCGCCGCCGTGCCGGGGTCGCCGTCCACGACGACGACCGTCGCGGGGCCCGCGTACGCCGCCGCCGCCTCGGCGACCGCCGCCGGGTCCGCGCTGGCCCAGCCGGGCCCCAGCGGGCCGTCGTCCAGCCGGCGGGTCAGCTCGGCCGTACGGGCCTGTGCCTGTTCGCGGTCGTACGCGAGGAGCAGCCGGCAGTCCTGGCCGTGCGCCGGGCGCGTGTGCGGGAGCCAGCCGAGCCAGCCCCAGGCGCGCCGCCGCTCCTCCAGGGAGCGGTTGCGGTCCGCGCTGACGAGGACGATCTCCAGGTCGGCCGGGGAGTGCAGCGCGGCCAGCTGGGCCACCACGGCCCGGGCCAGGCCGGCGAGCCGGTCCGCGGGGCCGGCCAGGCCCAGGGAGCCGGCCTCGCGCAGGCCCACGGTGACGGGCACCCCGGACAGCTCCGCGCGGTCGGCGGTGCCGAGCCGCACGACCAGGGCCTCGGGGTGGCCCGGCGTCCGCTCCCACAGCCGGGGGCCCGGGCCGAGCGCCGTCAGCAGGACGGCCGCCGGATCGGGCCAGGTGTCGGGCGCGGCGGTCTCGTCGGGCGCCTCGGACGGCCAGAGCGCCTCGGGGGCCGCCGGGGACGGGACGGCGCCCGTCGCGGGGTCCGCCTCGCGGCCGCCCGCGAGCCGCCGCGCCCAGGCGCCGAGCCCGCGCCGGCCGGTCCTGCGGGTGGCCGGGTTGGCCGGGTCGGTGCCGTAGGGGGCCGCCGTGCGGACGTGCGCGTGGGTCGCGCCCCCGTCGCCGCCCTCGGGCTCCCCCGCGCGCGCGTGGCCGGCGTCCGCCCAGGTGTCGGGGTCCGTACCCGGTGCCGTGCCCGGACCGTCTTCGGGCCAGGCGTCCGCGAGCGGTACGCCCTGTGCTCCGCCGTGCGTCTCGGGGCCGTGACCCGCCCACGCGTGCGTGCCCGTGCCGGTGTCCCCGGCCGTGTCCCCGGGGGCCGCCAGGGGGACGCGGAGGTGGCCCTCGCCGTCGGGGGAGGTGGGGAGGGGGCCGGGGTCCGCCGGGGTGTCGTGGGGGGCCGTGAGGCGCAGGGTGGACTCGCCGAGACGGAGGAGGGCGCCGGGGCCCAGCCGTACGGGGCGGTCGCCGACGGGGACGCCGTCGAGGGTCGTGCCGTTGGTGGAGCCGAGGTCGGCGACGGTGACCCGGCCGTCCTCCGCGACGGTCACCGTGCAGTGCGCGCGGGAGACGTCCGGGTCGTCCAGCGGCACGTCCGCCTCGACGGAGCGGCCGATCCTGATCGGGCCGCCGTGCAGCAGGTGCACCCCGCCCGCGTCGGGGCCCGCGACCACGTGCAGCCGGGCGGCGGAGGAGGCGGTGGCGGCGAGGCCGGAGCGGTCGTCGGGGTCGGGGGCCTGGAGGGCGAGGACCGCGCCGTCGACCAGGGGCGGCTCGCCCAGCACGCAGCGGCGGGCGTCGAGCCGCTCCGCGCCCGCGTACAGCACGGGCGCGCCGGTGCCGGCCGCCGTGTCGGGGCCGGTGACGGCGGCGGCGAGGTTCGAGGCCACGGCGGACAGCGCCGTGCCCGCGGGGGCCGTGACGAGCACGTCGCAGGCGCGGCCGGCGCCGTGGCCGGCGTGCGGCGCGAGGACGGTCAGCCGGATCTGCATCGCCGTCAGCGGTCCCTTCTGCGCGACATGCCCGGCAGGGGACCGCCCCGTGTCACCCCCCACCCGGCACGGACGCGTCGCCCGGTACAGGTCGGCACGGCGCGGGGGCTCCCGACCCCACCGATGCGACGTGCTGGAGGCATCCTCGCACCTGCCGCCCACAACCCGCCGCCGGGTCACCCCGAAGCGATCTTGAACTGTTGTCGGCGCTCGTCCGGGGTGACGTGAAAACGCCAGGTCGACCGGGGGCGCGGGGCCGGTGTGGCAACCATCGGGACCGGGGGAGCGTCTTCTTCCGGACAAGTTCGGACGGAATCCCGGCGGGCGTCCGCGCGGGAATCCGGGCGGGATCACGGCCGGGAGCACGGGCGGCGGCGGAGAGCCTCCGGCCACCCGGCGGCCCGGACGCGACAGCGGAAATCCGCCTGTGGACGACCGGCCGATGACCCGTTCGGCGGCACTAGAGTGGGTCGGACACCCGGACGGGTCACAAGAGAGAAGCAAGAGGACCTCCGGGGGCCCGGCTCGGCCACACCGAGCGGGACCGGCCACCCGGGACCCCGATCAGCAGGGAGCGCGTGACGTGCGGCCTATCGGCAGCAAGTACCTGCTCGAGGAGCCGCTCGGCCGCGGCGCCACGGGCACCGTCTGGCGAGCCCGCCAGCGGGAGACGGCGGGCGCCGAGGCGGCCGTGGCCGGCCAGCCCGGCGAGACCGTCGCGATCAAGGTCCTCAAGGAGGAGCTGGCCAACGACGCGGACATCGTGATGCGCTTCCTGCGCGAGCGGTCCGTGCTCCTCCGGCTCACCCACCCGAACATCGTGCGCACCCGCGACCTGGTCGTCGAGGGCGACGTCCTGGCCCTGGTCATGGATCTCGTCGAAGGCCCCGACCTGCACCGCTACCTGCGGGAGAGCGGCCCGCTGACCCCGGTCGCGGCCTCTCTGCTCACCGCGCAGATCGCCGACGCGCTCGCCGCCAGCCACGCCGACGGGGTCGTCCACCGCGACCTCAAGCCGGCCAACGTGCTGCTGGCCGAGCGGGACGGCGCCATGCACCCGATGCTGACCGACTTCGGCATCGCCCGCCTCGCCGACTCCCCGGGCCTCACCCGCACCCACGAGTTCGTCGGCACGCCCGCGTACGTGGCGCCGGAGTCGGCCGAGGGTCGCCCGCAGACCTCCGCCGT
Source organism: Streptomyces sp. NPDC056503 (assembly GCF_042794995.1). NCBI lineage: Bacteria > Bacillati > Actinomycetota > Actinomycetes > Kitasatosporales > Streptomycetaceae > Streptomyces > Streptomyces sp. NPDC056503. Next base: position 22,731 of record NZ_JBHTST010000097.1, on the reverse strand, counting down.
CGACATCTACGGCGCCGGCATCCTCCTGTACGAGCTGGTCACCGGGCGTCCGCCGTTCGCGGGCGGCACCGCCCTCGAAGTCCTCCACATGCACCTCAGCGAGGAGCCGCGCCGCCCGTCCACGGTGCCCGCGCCCCTGTGGACGGTCATCGAGCGCTGCCTCAGCAAGAACCCCGACCTGCGGCCCAGCGCCGTCAACCTGGCGCGCGCTCTGCGGACGGTCGCCGCGGGCATCGGAGTGCACTCCTCGCCCGCCCAGATCGAGGCCGCGGAGGGCGTCGGCGCCCTCCTCGCCCCGGACCCGGACCCGGCGCAGGTCCCGGGAACCCCCGGCGCGGCGGACCCCACGCAGGTGCTGCCCGCGGGCTCCGGCGCCGCCGGGGCCTTCGACCCGGCCGCCGCCACCAGCGTCCTGCCCACGAGCGGGCCGGCCGGCGCCGCCGACCCCACCACCGTCCTGCCGGCCGGCGGGCCCGCGGGCGCGGCGGACCCGACCGCCGTCATGCCGGCCATGCCGGCGAACCCGCCGGCGGAGGACCCGCACCCCTGGCAGACCCAGCTCCGCGCGGCCCGCGACCGCAACGAGCAGACCCAGGTGCAGTACCTGGACCCCAGCGAGGACCCGCTGCGCCGCCGCCCCGCGCGCCGCCCGCAGCAGCCGCCGCAGGCCCCGCCGTACCAGCAGGGGCCCCCGCCGCAGCAGTACCAGCAGCAGCCGCAGGGGTACCAGCAGCAGCCCCAGCAGCCGCCGTACCAGCAGCAGCGCCCGGCGCCCCAGCGCCCCGCGCCGCAACAGCAGCCGCAGCCGTACCGGCAGCCGCAGCAGCCCGCCCCGCAGCAGTACGCGCCCCCGCAGCCCCCGCAGCAGCAGTACGCGCCCCCGCAGCCCCCGCAGCAGCAGTACGCGCCGCCGCAGCAGCCCCAGCAGCCGCAGCCGCAGCCGCCCGCCCCGCGCGAGCCCCGCCGGCGCAGTGCCAACCCGGTAAGGATCCCCGGCCTCGGCTGCCTCAAGGGCTGCCTGGTCATGATCGTCCTCTTCGTGGTGGCCGGCTGGCTCGTCTGGGAGCTCACCCCGCTCCAGGACTGGATCGCCCAGGGCAAGGGCTACTGGGAGGCCATCGGCGACGGCATCTCCACCGTCAGCGACTGGGTCTCCACCATCGGGGACGCCGGCGGCTCGTCCGGCGGCTCGGGCGGCACCGGCCAGTAGTCGCCGCCCGCCCCCGGAGCGGCACGCGGGCAGTACGCGGGCGGTACGAGGGGCACGACGCGGCGGTACGAGGGGCGGTGCGGCCGCCGAAACGCGGTCGTACTGCCGATTTATCGACTTCCGGAGGGTGATTTCCCTCCGGAAGTGACGTCCGGCAGCCCGGGACGCGTAACTTTGACGCGAACCGCAGCCGCTGAGGGAGCAGTCTTGGCACGGAACATCGGCAGCCGCTACACCACCCACCAGATCCTCGGGCGGGGCAGTGCCGGAACGGTGTGGCTCGGCGAGGGGCCCGAAGGGCCCGTCGCCGTCAAACTGCTGCGCGAGGACCTGGCCTCCGACCAGGAACTCGTCGGCCGCTTCGTGCAGGAGCGGACCGCCCTGCTCGGGCTCGACCACCCGCGCGTGGTCAAGGTCCGCGACCTCGTCGTCGACGGCAACGACCTCGCCCTCGTCATGGACCTGGTCCGCGGCACCGACCTGCGCACCCGCCTCGACCGCGAGCGCCGCCTCGCCCCCGAGGCCGCCGTCGCGATCATCCGCGACGTCGCGGAGGGCCTCGCCGCCGCCCACGCGGCCGGCGTCGTCCACCGGGACGTGAAGCCGGAGAACATCCTCCTCGACATGGAGGGCCCGCTCGGCCCCGGCGGAGCCCACCCCGCCCTCCTCACCGACTTCGGCGTCGCCAAGCTCATCGACACCCCCGGCCGCACCAAGGCCACCCGGATCATCGGCACCCCCGACTACCTCGCCCCCGAGATCGTCGAGGGCCTGCCGACCCGCGCCGCCGTCGACATCTACGCCCTCGCCACCGTCCTGTACGAGCTCCTGGCCGGCTTCACGCCGTTCGGCGGCGGCCACCCCGGCGCCGTCCTGCGCCGGCACGTCACCGAGACCGTCGTCCCGCTCCCCGGCATCCCCGAGGAGCTCTGGCAGCTGCTCGTCCAGTGCCTCGCCAAGGCCCCCGCCTCCCGGCTGCGCGCCTCCGAGCTGGCCGCCCGCCTCGCCGACGTCCTGCCGCTGCTCAAGGGCATCCCGCCGCTGGACGTGGACGAGCCGGACGCCGAGCCCGCGCCCCCGGAGCCGTACGAGGACCCCGCGTACGCGACCTCCACCGGCACGCCCGCGGACACCGGCCGCCGCCGTGCCGCCGTCCCGCTGGTGCCCGGCGCCTCCGCCGACTCCCACCGCGACACCCACACCTCCATGCGCGTGCCCGGCCCCGAGGAGCTGTCCGGTGGCCCGCACGGCACCGCCCGCGCCCCGCGTCCGGCCGGCGGCCGCCGGCCCGGCTCGGCCCGCAACAGGGCCGGGGCCGTCCGCAAGCGCCGGATCGTCCTCGGCATCGCGGCCGCCGTGGCGGCGGGCGCGCTCGGCGCCGGCGGCTATCTGGCGCTCGCCGGGGACGAAGGGGCGCCGCCGCAGGACTCCCGCCCGTCCTCGCAGCCCGCGCGGCCGTAGGGGCGCGGCGGGGGGCGGGTCGTCCACAGGCCGGGCGGCCGTAGGTTCGGCTCGGGGCCGGGAGCCGTTACGCTGGACGCGTGGCAGTCGTCGATGTATCCGAAGAGCTGAAGTCCCTCTCCTCGACCATGGGGTCGATCGAGGCCGTCCTGGACCTCGACAAGATGAGGGCAGACATCGCCGTGCTCGAAGAGCAGGCCGCGGCCCCGTCCCTCTGGGACGACCCGGAGGCGGCGCAGAAGATCACGAGCAAGCTTTCGCACCTCCAGGCCGAGGTCCGCAAGGCCGAGGCGCTGCGCGGCCGCATCGACGACCTGGGCGTCCTCTTCGACCTCGCCGAGGAGATGGACGACGCGGACACCCGCGCCGAGGCGGAGACCGAGCTGACCGCCGTGCGCAAGGCGCTCGACGAGATGGAGGTCCGCACCCTCCTCTCCGGCGAGTACGACGAGCGCGAGGCGCTGGTCAACATCCGCGCCGAGGCCGGTGGCGTCGACGCCTCCGACTTCGCCGAGCGCCTCCAGCGCATGTACCTGCGCTGGGCCGAGCGCCACGGCTACTCGACCGAGATCTACGAGACCTCGTACGCGGAAGAGGCCGGCATCAAGTCGACCACCTTCGTCGTCAAGGCGCCGTACGCCTACGGCACGCTCTCCGTCGAGCAGGGCACCCACCGTCTGGTGCGCATCTCGCCCTTCGACAACCAGGGCCGCCGCCAGACCTCCTTCGCGGGCGTCGAGATCCTTCCCGTCGTCGAGTCCTCGGACCACGTCGAGATCGAGGAGTCGGACCTGCGCATCGACGTGTACCGCGCCTCGGGCCCCGGCGGCCAGGGCGTCAACACCACCGACTCGGCCGTGCGCATCACGCACCTCCCGACCGGCATCGTCGTCTCCTGCCAGAACGAGCGCTCCCAGATCCAGAACAAGGCGAGCGCCATGAACGTCCTCCAGGCCAAGCTCCTGGAGCGTCAGCGCCAGGAGGAGCGGGCCAAGATGGACGCCCTCAAGGACAGCGGCAGCTCCTGGGGCAACCAGATGCGGTCGTACGTCCTCCACCCGTACCAGATGGTCAAGGACCTCCGTACGGAGTTCGAGGTCGGCAACCCGCAGTCCGTCCTGGACGGCGAGATCGACGGCTTCCTGGAGGCCGGCATCCGCTGGCGCAAGCAGCAGGAGCAGGCCAAGTAGGCTTCCCGCAGCGTTCGTTCCCGGGCCCCGCACCTCTCGGTGCGGGGCCCGGTGCGTTCGCCGCTGCAAGCGGTTCGCGGGCGAGCGGAGCGCTTTGTCGACAAGGTAACTGCCGGTACAGGGCCCGTACTTCCGGGTTTACGTCACAGTTGCATCGTCATATGACGGCCAACTGGTGATCTTTCGGGCATCGCACGCGCAACGACCTTGACGCTGCATCGGAAACTCGGAAGGGTGGCTGGATGGCATGCGCATATCTGGGGCGCGTGTGAACGGGGAGCAGGTCCAGTAACCATGTCGCCCCCCGTGCCCGGGGCCCCTGGCGCTGCCCCATGACGAGATGAAGCTACTGGGGGTAGCAACCAGATGACCAACAAGACGCGAGTCCGCCTGGCGCGAGTCGCGGCCGGTGCCGTGATCATCGCCGGTGCGTCCCTGACCGCGGCCGGCGCCGCGCAGGCCGTCAGCGCCGGCAACGACGACAACATCGCCTCCTACTCGTCCCCGCAGGACGACCCGCCGTGTGAGGTCGACCCGCTCGGCTGTGGCGAGGACGGCGGCGCGTCCACCGACGGTGGTGCCTCGACCGATGGTGGCGCGTCCACCGATGGTGGTGCCTCGACCGATGGTGGCGCTTCGACCGACGGTGGCGCGTCCACCGACGGTGGTGCTTCGACCGATGGTGGTGCGTCCACCGATGGTGGTGCCTCGACCGATGGTGGCGCGTCCACCGATGGTGGTGCTTCGACCGACGGTGGTGCCTCCACGGACGGTGGCGCGTCCACCGACGGTGGCGCCTCGACCGATGGTGGTGCCTCGACCGACGGTGGCGCGTCCACCGACGGTGGCGCCTCGACCGACGGTGGCGCGTCCACCGACGGCGGCAACTCGTCGAGCGGTTCCAACGGGAACGGCTCGAACGGGAACGGCAACGGCAACGGTTCCAACGGGAACGGCAACGGCGGCAACGGCTCCGACAGCGGCTCCGGCAACGGCAGCGGCTCGGACTCCGGCTCCACCAGCACGACCGGTGGCTCGACCGACGGCGGCTCGTCCGCCGACGGCGGTTCCGGCAACTGCACCGTCGACCTCGACGGTGTCGAGTGCGTCGAGACCGGCTCGACCGGCTCCAACGGCTCGACCGGCTCCAACAACAACACCGACACCCAGCAGGCCGGCTCCCAGCCGGTCCAGCAGGGCGAGGCCAAGGAGGAGCTCGCCGAGACCGGTGCGGCCGAGACGTCCTTCCTGATCATCGGCGCCGCCACCATGATCGCCGGTGGCATCGGCTTCCGCTTCCTGCCGCGCCTGGTGGGCGGCGGTCGCGGCGCCGCCGTCTGAGCGGCGTAGCGCGCTAGCGTCACGTACGACGAAGGGCCGGGGAGGCTTCCTCCCCGGCCCTTCGGCTTCCGCTCTCCGGCTCGTGTACCGCTTACACCGTGCGGACCGCCGCCAGCAGCGCCAGCGTGCCCAGCAGGGCGATCACCAGCGTCAGCACCATCGCGGGGGACAGTCCCTGCGGTGTCAGGCGCTCGCGGTTGGCCCGGCAGACGGGGCAGCGTCCCTCGGCGACCGGGGCCGCGCAGTTGGCGCACACCAGTCGGTCGTAGGTCATACGCTCTCCTCCTCCCGCACGGGGCTCACACCAGGACAACGCCCGGCACGATCCGGACGTTCCCCCTACCACTGTGCCAGCTCCGCGGGGTTCCGGCGCGCCCCGGCCGCGAACGCCCTCGTCCCGGCATTGCGCCGCCCGGGAGGGTGAAAAAGGATAAAGCACGCAAGCCAGGACCGCGACTGCGCGGGGCTTCCCGGTTCGCGTAAGGTCACGCACACCTACTCCCGGCCGACCGTGGTGCATTCGTGATCCGATTCGACAACGTCTCCAAGTCCTATCCGAAGCAGAACCGCCCCGCGCTCCGGGATGTATCCCTGGAGATCGAGAAGGGGGAGTTCGTCTTCCTCGTCGGTTCGTCCGGCTCCGGAAAGTCGACTTTCCTCCGCCTGCTCCTGCGGGAGGAGCGCGCCAGCCAAGGGCAGGTGCACGTCCTCGGCAAGGACCTCGCCCGGCTGTCCAACTGGAAGGTGCCGCACATGCGGCGCCAGCTCGGCACCGTCTTCCAGGACTTCCGCCTGCTGCCCAACAAGACGGTCGCACAGAACGTGGCCTTCGCCCAGGAGGTCATCGGCAAGCCGCGCGGCGAGATCCGCAAGGCCGTGCCCCAGGTGCTCGACCTGGTCGGTCTCGGCGGCAAGGAGGACCGCATGCCGGGCGAGCTGTCCGGTGGTGAGCAGCAGCGCGTCGCGATCGCCCGCGCGTTCGTCAACCGCCCGATGCTGCTGATCGCCGACGAGCCGACCGGCAACCTCGACCCGCAGACCTCCGTCGGCATCATGAAGCTGCTGGACCGCATCAACAGGACAGGGACCACCGTCGTCATGGCGACCCACGACCAGAACATCGTCGACCAGATGCGCAAGCGCGTCATCGAGCTGGAGAAGGGCCGCCTCGTCCGCGACCAGGCCCGCGGCGTCTACGGCTACCAGCACTGACGGCGGGGGAACCAGAACACCATGCGCGCTCAGTTCGTGCTCTCCGAGATCGGCGTCGGCCTCCGGCGCAACCTGACGATGACCTTCGCGGTCATCGTCTCCGTGGCCCTGTCGCTGGCCCTCTTCGGCGGTGCCCTGCTCATGCGCGAGCAGGTCTCCACGATGAAGGACTACTGGTACGACAAGGTCAACGTCTCCATCTTCCTCTGCAACAAGACGGACGCCTCGACCTCGCCCAAGTGCGCCAAGGGTGCCGTCACCAAGCAGCAGCGCGAACAGATCCAGGCCGATCTGAAGAAGATGGACATCGTGGAGAACGTCATCCACGAGAAGGCCGAGGAGGCCTTCGCGCACTACAAGGAGCAGTACGGCGACACCGCCATCGCCTCCGTCATCACCCCGGACCAGATGCAGGAGTCGCTCCGGGTGAAGCTGAAGGACCCGGAGAAGTACAAGGTGGTCGCCACCGCCTTCGCCGGCCGGGACGGCGTGGAGTCCGTCCAGGACCAGCGCTCCATCCTGGAGACGCTGTTCAACATGATGCGCAGCGTGAACTACGCGGCCGTCGCGCTGATGCTCCTGATGCTGGTGATCGCGCTGATGCTGATCATCAACACGGTCCGCGTCTCGGCCTTCAGCCGCCGCCGCGAGACCGGCATCATGCGGCTGGTCGGCGCCTCCAGCTTCTACATCCAGATGCCGTTCATCATGGAGGCCGCCTTCTCGGGCCTCATCGGCGGCGCCTTCGCCTGTGTGCTGCTCGTGGCCGGCCGGTACTTCCTCGTCGACCACGGCCTGAACCTCGCCGAGCAGATGCCGCTGGTGAACTTCATCGGCTGGGACGTGGTCCTCGCCCAGCTGCCGCTGGTGATCGTCATCGGACTGCTGATGCCCTCGGTTGCCGCGTTCATCGCGCTGCGCAAGTACCTGAAGGTGTGAGAAGAGACCCCTGACGGCGGGTGGCGTCCTCGGGCCAAAGCCCCTGTGACGCCGCCGCCTTGTCCTAGAGTGGGCGCCATGCCGGCCGGCCCCGCGCCCCTCTGTCTCCGGCCCCGCGGTGTCGTCCGCGGGGCCGTTCTCACGCTCGTCTTCGCCGGAGTCCTCGCCACCGGCGCCGCGACCGGCGCGCTGCCCCGGGAGGACGACGGTGCCGGGCGGGAGCCCCGGGCCGGCGCCGGGGACCGTACCGCCTTCGACCGGGCGGCCCTCCACCGCTTCGCCGCCGAGGCGGCCGCCGACGGAAAGTCGGGCAAGCAGGCCGCCGAGGAGTTCGTCAGCCGCAGCGGCGACCGCTGGGGCGCGGTGTACGACCGGCGGGAGTACGCCGAGTTCGAGCAGTCCCTCGACGGCGTCTACACCGGCGTCGGCCTCTCCGCCGGCACGACGGGCGGCGCGCCGGGCCGTACGGGCGCCGCGGCGGGCCGTGACGGCGGTCGTGCGCCCTCCGGTGCGGACGGCGGCGTCCGGGTCACCCGGGTGCGGCCCGGAGGGCCCGCCGAGCGGGCCGGGGTGCGCGTCGGGGACCGGCTGCTCGCGGTCGACGGGCGCGCCACCGACGGCCAGTCCGTCTCCGAGGTCGTCTCCCTGCTGCGCGGCGACGGCGTGCCCGGCTCCACCGTGGCCCTCCGGGTCCGGCGGGGCGGCATGACCTGGACCCAGACCCTGCGCCGGGAACGGCTCGCCACCGACCCCGTCACCGTCATCCGCCCCGACGCGCGGACCGTCGTCATCCGGATCGCCGCCTTCAGCAAGGGCGTCGGCGCGCGGGTGCGGGAGGCCGTCAGGACCGCCCCGGCCGGCGCGGGCGTCCTGCTCGACCTGCGCGGGAACTCCGGCGGTCTGGTCGACGAGGCGGCCTCCGCCGCCTCCGCCTTCCTCGACGGCGGGCTCGTCGCCACGTACGACGTCGAGGGCGAGCAGCGGGCCCTGTACGCGGAGCGCGGCGGCGACACCGGCCGCCCCCTGGTCGCGCTGGTCGACGGCGGCACCATGAGCGCGGCCGAGCTGCTCACCGGCGCGCTCCAGGACCGGGGCCGGGCGGTCACCGTCGGCTCCAAGACCTTCGGCAAGGGCTCGGTGCAGATGCCGAGCACCCTCCCGGACGGTTCGGTGGCGGAGCTGACCGTGGGCCACTACCGGACCCCCGCCGGTCACGAGGTCGACGGACGGGGCATCGCCCCCGACCTGCCGGCCGGGGAAGGGGCGGAGGAACGGGCCCGCACGGTATTGAGTGGCCTCGGAGGGGGCTCGTAGTGCGAAAATGACCGCACTATGGCTAAGGGACTCGTCAACGTGCAGGGCAAGCCTGCCAAGAAGGCCCAGGACAAGGGGCCGGAGCGCAAGCTCATCGCGCAGAACAAGAAGGCGCGCCACGACTACCTCATCCTCGACACGTACGAGGCGGGCGTGGCGCTCATGGGCACGGAGGTGAAGTCGCTCCGGATGGGGCGGGCCTCGCTGGTGGACGGCTTCGTCCAGATCGAGGGCAACGAGGCGTGGCTGTACAACATCCACGTGCCCGAGTACATGCAGGGCAGCTGGACCAACCACTCGGCGAAGCGGAAGCGGAAGCTGCTGCTGCACCGGGCGGAGATCGACAAGCTGGAGCAGAAGGCGTCGGAGACCGGTCACACGATCGTGCCCCTCGCGCTGTACTTCCTGGGCGGCCGGGTGAAGTGCGAGATCGCGCTCGCCAAGGGCAAGAAGGAGTTCGACAAGCGGCAGACCCTGCGGGAGAAGCAGGACACCCGCGAGACCGCCCGCGCCGTCGCGGCGGCGAAGCGGCGCCAGCGCGGCCAGGAGCGTTAATCCGCTGGCAACCGCGGCCGCGGTTCACGTACGATGGGCAGCGCACCCCACAGAGGGTGCGCGATTTGAAAAATCAACATGGGGATGATCGGTTTCGACAGCGGATGTCGAAGCAGGGGAAGCGTGTCGAGGAAGCGGCAATGATCTCGTAAACCACGCGCCGAAACCTATAATCGCCAACACCAAGCGCGATTCCTTCGCCCTCGCTGCCTAAGTAGCGACTTGCGAAGTGTCAGCCCGGGGCTGTTCCCGACCCGGATCCTGGCATCATGAAGGGGACTAAACCTTGATCCCGGTCACGGGGTGAAGAGGGAAATCAAACAGTGGCTGAGCCCGTTCCGGACTTGTCTGGGTGATCCGGAGGGCTGAGAAACTCGTACCAGACTGCACACGGAGAAGCCCTGGTTCCGCACCGTTGGACGCGGGTTCGATTCCCGCCATCTCCACTCATCCCATGTGGGCAGAGGCCCGGTGGTCGCGCGAGCGGCCGCCGGGCCTTTGTCATGCCCTCCGGGGCGTCACTCCCGGGCGCGGCGGCCGACGCCGGTCGCCGCGCACAGGCCCAGCGCCAGCGCCGCCGCCGTGACCGGAAGGACGAAGCCCAGGGTGGGGTCCGGGGCGTGGTCGGCGGTCCAGCCCGCCGTGGCCGAGCCCGCCGCCACGCCCGCCAGGAGCGCGGTCACCGCCAGGGTCATGCCCTCGTTCAGCCGGGACGGCGGGACGATCCGCTGCACCAGGCCCATCCCCGTGACCATCGTCGGGGCCGTCGCCATGCCCGCCACCAGCAGGCCGGCGGCCAGGGCCGCGAGCGAGCCCGTCCTCGCCGCCAGCAGGGGCGCCGCCATCACGAGCGTCATCGCCGCCAGGCAGAGGCGCAGGCCGGCGGTGCGGCGGGCCCGCCCGTAGAGCAGGCCCGCCGCGCAGGAGCCCGCCGCCTGGAGGGCCAGCACCGGGCCGGCGACCGGGCCGTCCACGAACGCCAGGGCGGTCACCTCCATCGAGCCGAAGACCGCGCCGGTGGCGAGGAAGACCGCGAGCAGCGGGACCGTCCCGGGGAGGCGCAGCGGCGAGCCCGCGGAGGTGCGCGGCGCGACCGGCGGCTCGGTCGACCGCTGGGCGGTGAAGAGCAGGACGCCGGCCAGGAGGAGGCCGGCGGCCAGCAGGGTGCCCGCCTCCGGGAAGAACGCCGAGCAGGCCACCGCCGCCAGCACCGGGCCGAGCATGAAGCAGAGCTCGTCGACGGCCTGCTCGAAGGAGTTGGCCGTGTGCAGCGCCGCCGGGTCGCCCCGGAGCAGGTGCGCCCACCGGGCCCGGGACATGCCGCCCGCGTTCGGGCCGGTCGCGGTCAGCGCGACCGCCGCGAACAGCGCCCAGGCCGGTGCCCGCCCGAGGACGCAGAGCGCGAGGAGCACCTGCCCGAGGGCGGCGAGCGCGGCGGCCGGGACGGCGATCCGGGCCTGCCCGTGCCGGTCGACCAGCCGGGCCACCCAGGGCGCGGTCAGCGCCCCCGCCACCAGGCCGGTCGCGGCGACCGAACCGGCCAGGGCGTAGGAGTCGTACGCCGCCGAGATCATGATCACCCCGCTGATGCCGAACATCCCCGAGGGCAGCCGCGCGATCAGGTTCCCGGCCGTGAACGCGCGCGTGCCGGGGAGGGCGAAGAGCCGGAGGTAGGGGTTGCGGGGGAGCGCGGCGGGCCGGTCGCGGTAGCGGGGGGCCAGGCCCGGGCCCGCCGGCGTGGGGACGAGAAGCTGGTGAGGCATGGACCAAGGCTCCGGCCCGCGCGCCCGCGCCGTCCAACACCCGTGGGGTCGCGATTCACGCACCCGTGTTGTTGAATGCGGCGGGTGTCCACTCCGTACGACATCGACCCCCGACTGCTGCGCGCCTTCACCGCCGTCGCCGAGGAGCTGCACTTCACCCGGGCCGCCGGGCGGCTCTTCGTGGCGCAGCAGGCGCTCAGCAGGGACGTCCGGCGGCTGGAGCGGGAGGTCGGGGCCCAGCTCTTCGTACGGACCACCCGGCAGGTCGCGCTCACCCCGGACGGCGAACGGCTCCTGCCGTACGCCCGCCGGGTCCTCGACGCCCACGACGCGCTCCGCGACGCCTTCCGGGCCGGGGCCCGCCCGCTCCTCGTCGACCTGAACTCGCCCGGCCTGGTCCAGGAACGCATCCTGCGCCGGGCCCGTGAACTCGCCCCCGAGCACGAGCTGATGGCCCGCTTCGAGTCCGGTCTCACCGGAGCCGTGGGGGAGATCCTGGCCGGGCGGCTCGACGCCTCCTTCGGACGGTACGGCGGGCTCGCGCCCGGGCTGCGGGCCAGGATCGACGCGCGGTTCGTGCGGTACGAGCCGATGGCGGTGATCCTGCCCGACGACCATCCGCTCGCCGCGCTGCCCGAGGTGCCGCTCGGCCGGCTCGCCGGCGAACGCCTCTACGCCGGCGCCGGGAACGACCGCACCCCCGAGTGGACCGACCTCGCCGCCCGGCTCTTCGCCGGCCGCGGCATCCACCTCGCGCCCCCCGCGCCGCTCGCCGTCGGCACCGAGGAGTTCCAGCGGATCATGGCCAAGCACCGCCGCCCGGTCCTCGCCGTCGTCGGCTTCCCGCCCATGCCCGGCTGCGTCCTGCGCCCCCTCGTCGACCCCGTCCCGCTCTCGCCCATCAGCCTCGTCTGGCGCAGGGGCCTGCGCCACCCCGCCCTCGACGCCCTCCGCGAGGCCGCCGCCGAGCTGGCGGAGCGGGAGGGCTGGCACGACCGTCCGGCGGACTCCTGGCTGCCGGAGGGGGAGCCGGGCCTGCCGCTCACACGGTCCGGTTCGTCCGGGTGAGAGCAAGGTTCCGCCGACGTCACCTCACGGCACCGTCCTGAAACGCGGTCTTCCTAGCGTCGTTTCCACAAGGATCCGGGACCGGGTCCGACACCGTGGAGGTGCGACATGGCCGGGCGCTGGATCGACGTCTGGGAGCCGGAGGACGAGACCTTCTGGCGGGAGAAGGGCGAGCGGATCGCCAAGCGCAACCTCGCCTTCTCCGTCCTCTCCGAGCACATCGGCTTCTCCATCTGGAGCCTGTGGTCCGTGATGGTCCTCTTCATGGGGCCCCAGTACGGCATCGACCCCGCCGGGAAGTTCTTCCTCATCGCGACCGCGACCGTCGTCGGCGCGGTGATCCGCATCCCGTACACCTTCTCCGTCGCCCGCTTCGGCGGACGCAACTGGACGGTCTTCAGCGCCCTCATGCTGCTCCTGCCGACCGGCTTCGCCTTCGCCGTGATGGAGCCAGGCACCTCCTACTCCACCTTCGTCCTGGTGGCCGCCCTCACCGGCGTCGGCGGCGGCAACTTCGCCTCCTCCATGACCAACATCAACGCCTTCTTCCCGCTCCGGAAGAAGGGCTGGGCGCTCGGGCTCAACGCCGGCGGCGGCAACATCGGCGTCCCCGTCGTCCAGCTCGTCGGCCTCCTCGTCATCGGCACCGCCGGCGCGGCGCACCCGAGGATCGTCCTCGGCGTCTACCTGCCGCTGATCGTCGTCGCCGCCGTCTGCTCCGCGCTCTTCATGGACAACCTCACGCCCGTGAAGAACGACACCGGCGCCGTCCGCGAGGCCGTACGGGCCCGCCACACCTGGATCATGGCCTTCCTGTACGTCGGCACCTTCGGCTCCTTCATCGGCTACAGCTTCGCCTTCGGCCTGGTCCTCCAGACCCAGTTCGGCCGCACCCCGCTCCAGGCCGCGTCGCTCACCTTCATCGGCCCCCTCCTCGGCTCCCTCATCCGGCCCCTCGGCGGCTCCCTCGCCGACAAGCACGGCGGCGCCCGCATCACCCTCGGCACCTTCGCCGCGATGTCCGCCGCGACCGGGGTCGTCATCTACGCCTCGGTGATCGAGTCCCTCACCGTCTTCCTCGTCGGCTTCATCGCCCTCTTCGTCCTCAGCGGTCTCGGCAACGGCTCCACCTTCAAGATGATCCCGGCGATCTTCCTCGCCCAGGGCCACCGCAAGGGACTCTCCGGCGAGACCGCGGAGGCGTACGGCCGGCGCCTCTCCGGCGCCTCCATGGGCCTCATCGGGGCCCTCGGAGCCCTCGGCGGCCTCGGCATCAACCTCGCCTTCCGGCAGTCCTTCCAGACCGTCGGCACCGGCACCGGAGCCTTCGTCGCCTTCCTCGCCTTCTACGCCGCCTGCATGGTCGTCACCTGGGCGGTATACCTTCGGCGCCCGCCCGTGGTCCCGGACACCGCCGAGTCCGCCGAGGAGCCGGAGACCCGGCCCGGATACGCGAAGGTGTGAGCCGGAGTGCAGGGCGCGTACCGTAACGGCCAGGAAATACGCGTGAACCCCGACTGTCACGCGTCCGCGCCACTCTCGATGCCCATGGACCAGCACGAACACGGACCCCTGGCCGGCTTCACGGTCGGCGTCACCGCGGCCCGGCGCGCGGACGAACTCATCGCCCTGTTGCGCCGGCGAGGCGCGGCCGTCGTGCACGGCCCCGCGCTGCGGATCGTCCCCCTCGCCGACGACACCGAACTCCTGGCCGCCACCAAGGAGATCATCGGCAACACCCCGGACGTCGTCGTCGCCACCACCGCGATCGGCTTCCGCGGCTGGGTCGAGGCGGCGGAGGGGTGGGGCCACGGCTCCGAGCTCCTCGACGCGCTGCGCGGGGTCGAACTCCTCGCCCGCGGGCCCAAGGTCAAGGGCGCCGTCCGGGCGGCCGGGCTGACCGAGTCCTGGTCGCCCTCGTCCGAGTCGATGGCCGAGGTGCTCGACCGGCTCCTCGCCGAAGGCGTCGACGGGCGGCGGATCGCCGTCCAGCTCCACGGCGAACCGCTCCCCGGCTTCGTCGAGGCGCTCACGACGGCCGGGGCGACGGTGGTGGGCGTGCCCGTCTACCGCTGGATGCCCCCGGAGGACCTCGGGCCGCTCGACCGGCTCATCGACGCGGTGCTGTCCGGCTCCGTCGACGCGGTCGCCTTCACCAGCGCGCCGGCGGCGGCCTCGCTCTTCGCCCGGGCGGCCGAACGGGGGGTGCGGGAGCGGACCGTGGAGGCGCTGCGGCACGAGGTGCTGGCGGTGTGCGTGGGGCCGGTGACGGCGCTGCCGCTCCAGGCCGAGGCCATCCCCACGTACCAGCCCGAGCGGTTCCGGCTCGGACCGCTCGTGCAGCTCCTCTGTACCGAGCTGCCCGCGCGGTCACGGGTGCTGCCGGTCGCCGGGCACCGCGTCGAGATCCGGGGCCACGCGGTGCTGGTCGACGGGGCGCTCCGGCCCGTGCCGCCGGCCGGCATGGCGCTGCTCGGGCTGCTGGCCCGGCGGCCCGGATGGGTGGTGTCGCGGGCGGACCTGCTGCGGGCGCTGCCGGGGGCCGGGCGGGACGAGCACGCGGTGGAGACGGCGATGGCGCGCCTGCGGGCGTCCCTGGGGACCCCCAAGCTCATCCAGACCGTGGTCAAACGCGGCTACCGGCTCTCCCTGGACCCCCTGTCCGAAGACCCCCACGCCCCGTGACCCCGCCGTCCCCGCGGGGAGGCGGCGGGGTAGGTTGCGCGGATGGACGTCATGGTGGGGATCCGGGAGGCCCGGGCCGAGGACGCGGAGGCGCTGGCCGAGGCGCTGGCGCGGAACCGGGGGCACATGCGGGCCACCGAGCCGCACCGGGGCGAGCGGTACTACACCGCCGAGGCACAGGCCGAACGGCTGGCCGACGGAGGGCTGCGCTGGTTCGCCGTCGAGGGGGAACGGATCATCGGATCCGCGATCCTCTCGGGCATCGTGCGGGGACCGTTCCGCAGCGCGTCGCTCGGCTACTGGGTGGACGGGGAGCGCACGGGCCGCGGGGTCGCCGGCCGGCTCGTCGACGAGGTGCTGCGGGCCGCGCGCGACGAGTCGGGGCTGCACCGGATCGAGGCGTGCACGCTTCCGGACAACCACGCCTCCCAGCGCGTCCTGGCCCGCGCCGGGTTCGAGCGGATCGGGTACGCGCCCCGGTACCTGCACATCGACGGCGAGTGGCGCGATCACTTCCTCTTCCAGCGGATCCTGCACGATCGGGCGCCGGACCTCGCCTGACACGGCGGCCACCGGTGGCGTACCTTTGACGGCTGCCCAGTGCACGTCAGAAGGGGGCCTTAGTGGCCGCGCAGGAAGCCGTCGACACGGTCAGAGACCGTGAGATCGGCGTCGAGCAGGAACATCTGGACCAGGTCTACCGCCGCCTGGAGGAGAAGATCCACGAGGCGGAGTTCCTGATGAACGACGCCGCGCAGAAGGGGCACGTCGGCACGCCCGGCGCCCTCGCCGAGCGCGACGCCCAGGTCTTCCGCGCCGGGGTCCACCTGAACCGGCTCAACAACGAGTTCGAGGACTTCCTGTTCGGGCGGATCGATCTGCTGGAGGGGAAGGACGGGGTCAAGGGGCCCGACGGCGCCTACACGTCCGTCGAACCGGCCGACGACGCCATCCGGGCCGACAACACCGCCGACATCGGCGAGACCCTGCACATCGGCCGCATCGGCGTCCTGGACGCCGACTACTCCCCGCTCGTCATCGACTGGCGCGCGCCGGCCGCCGCGCCCTTCTACCGGTCCACGCCCGTGGAGCCGGGGCGGGTCGTCCGCCGCCGGGTCATCCGGTCGAAGGGCCGGCGGGTCCTCGGCGTCGAGGACGACCTGATGCGCCCGGAGCTGAAGGCGATCCTCCGCGGCGCCGAGCTCCCCGTCATCGGCGACGGCGCGCTGATGGCCGCGCTCGGACAGGCCCGCGGCCACACCATGCGGGACATCGTCTCGTCCATCCAGGCCGAGCAGGACCTCGTCATCCGCGCCCCCGCCGCCTCCGTCACGTACGTCGAGGGCGGGCCGGGGACCGGGAAGACCGCCGTGGCGCTGCACCGGGCCGCGTACCTGCTCTACCAGGACCGCAGGCGGTACGCCGGCGGCATCCTGATCGTCTCGCCGACGCCGCTGCTCGTCTCGTACACCGAGGGCGTGCTGCCCTCCCTCGGCGAGGAGGGGCAGGTCGCCATCCGGGCGCTCGGCGACCTCGCCGAGGACGCCGCCGGGGGAGTGGCCGACACGTACGACGAGCCCGCCGTCTCCCGGATCAAGGGCTCCTCGCGGATGCTGGCCGTGCTCCGCAAGGCCTCCCGGGGCGCCCTGGACGGCCCCGACACGCCGAAGCTGCTGCGGGTCGTCGCCTTCGGGCGCCGGATCGAACTGGAGGAGGGCGAGCTGCGGCGGATCCGGCAGAACGTGCTCTCCGGCACCGCGCCCGTCAACCTGCTGCGGCCCCGTGCCCGCCGGCTCCTCCTCGACGCCCTCTACGCCCGCTCGGGCGCGGCGGGCCGGCACAGCGACCCCGAACTCGCGGCCGAACTGCGCTCCTCCTTCGACGAGGACGTCTCCACCGAGGACGCGTTCCTCGGCTTCCTCGACGCCTGGTGGCCCGAACTGGCCCCGCGCCGGGTCCTCGACGCCATGGCCGACGAGAGGCGGCTCGGCCGCTGGGCCCGCCGGGTGCTGAACCCGGGCGAGGTCCGCCGGATCGCGCGCTCGCTGCGCCGTCCCGGCCTCTCCGTCCACGACGTGGCCCTCCTCGACGAGCTGCACACCCTGCTCGGGGCGCCCGCCCGGCCGAAGCGGAAGCGGGAGTACGACCCGCTGGACCAGCTCACCGGCCTGGAGGAGCTGATGCCGGTACGGGAGGAGACCCAGCGCGAGCGGGCCGAGCGGCTCGCCGCCGAGCGCACCGAGTACGCCCACGTCATCGTCGACGAGGCCCAGGACCTGACGCCCATGCAGTGGCGCATGGTCGGCCGGCGCGGCCGGCACGCCACCTGGACGATCGTCGGCGACCCGGCGCAGTCCTCCTGGTCCGACCCGGACGAGGCGGCCGCCGCCCGGGACGAGGCGCTGGGCTCCCGGCCGCGCCGCCGCTTCGAGCTGACGGTGAACTACCGGAACCCGGCCGAGATCGCGGAGCTGGCCGCCAAGGTCCTCGCCCTCGCCATGCCGGGGAAGGAGTCGCCGAGGGCGGTCCGCTCGACCGGGGTGGAGCCCCGGTTCGTCGCCGTCCGCAAGGGCGGCGATCCGGCCGGGACCGTACGGTCCGAGGCGGAGCGGCTGCTCGCCGAGGTCGAGGGCACGGTCGGCGTGGTCGTCGCCATGGACCGGCGGGCGGAGGCCGCCCGCTGGCTCGACGGCCTGGGCGACCGGGTGGTCGCGCTCGGCTCGCTGGAGGCGAAGGGCCTGGAGTACGACGCCACCCTCGTCGTCTCCCCGGCCGAGATCGCCGACGAGTCCCCGGCCGGACTGCGCGTCCTGTACGTGGCCCTCACCCGTTCGACGCAGGCGCTGACGGTGCTCGCGGGGGAGCGGGACCTGCCGGACAGGGCGGGCGTCCCGGACCTGCTGCGGGACTGAGCGGTGACTCCTCCCGGTGGCGATTTCAGGTCAACACGCGCCGGGGGAATCACCTTCGGGGAGGGTTTGTTAGCCTGGTCGTGACACCGGCTCGATCCAAGCCCCCGGGCCCAACCTTCGTCCCTCAGAGGGACCACTTGCCGCGAGGCGAGCATGGCGGGTCGGTGTCACTTAGACGTACATACGAAGTTGAGGCCCCGGTCGTCTTCCGATGACCGGGGCCTCTTCTGTTGCCCGCGCGACTCTCGTATGGTGGAAACTACTTTCCGAAAACAAAATGACCGCATTACCTGCTACCGGCAGGTAGGTGCGACCATCGGAGGGCGCCGCCAGGGCAACCAGCCGGGGCGGCGTAGCAACGAAGCTAGGGAAAGCAGAGGAACCCGGCCATGGCAACGGCGCCCAGCGTCTCGTACTCGATGACGGTCCGGCTGGAGGTGCCCGCGAGCGGCACCGCGGTCTCGCAGCTCACGGCGGCGGTCGAGTCCCACGGAGGCTCCGTCACCGGCCTCGACGTCACGGCCTCGGGCCACGAGAAGCTCCGGATCGACGTCACCGTCGCCGCGACCTCCACCGCGCACGCCGACGAGATCGTCGAGCGGCTGCGCGACATCGAGGGCGTCGTCCTCGGCAAGGTCTCCGACCGTACGTTCCTGATGCACCTCGGCGGCAAGATCGAGATGGCGTCCAAGCACCCCATCCGGAACCGTGACGACCTCTCGATGATCTACACCCCCGGTGTGGCCCGGGTGTGCATGGCGATCGCCGAGAACCCCGAGGACGCCCGCCGCCTCACCATCAAGCGCAACACCGTCGCGGTCGTCACGGACGGCTCGGCCGTGCTCGGCCTCGGCAACATCGGCCCGATGGCCGCCATGCCGGTCATGGAGGGCAAGGCGGCCCTCTTCAAGCGCTTCGCCGACATCGACGCCTGGCCGATCTGCCTGGACACCCAGGACACCGACGCCATCGTCGAGATCGTCAAGGCCATCGCCCCCGGCTTCGCGGGCATCAACCTGGAGGACATCTCCGCGCCGCGCTGCTTCGAGATCGAGGCCCGGCTCCGCGAGGCCCTGGACATCCCGGTCTTCCACGACGACCAGCACGGCACCGCCATCGTCGTCCTCGCCGCCCTCACCAACGCGCTCCGCGTGGTCGGCAAGGGCATCGGCGACGTCAAGGTCGTCATGTCGGGCGCCGGCGCGGCCGGTACGGCCATCCTGAAGCTGCTGATCGCCGCCGGCGTGAAGCACGCGGTGGTCGCCGACATCCACGGCGTCGTGCACGCCGGCCGCGAGGACCTGGTGGCGGCCCCGGCGGACTCCCCGCTGCGCTGGATCGCCGACAACACCAACCCGGAGGGCGTCACCGGCACCCTCAAGGAGGCCGTCGTCGGCGCGGACGTCTTCATCGGCGTCTCGGCCCCGAACCTGCTGGGCGCGGAGGACGTGGCCGCGATGGCCGAGGACTCCATCGTGTTCGCGCTCGCGAACCCCGATCCGGAGGTCGACCCGGCCGCCGCGCGGCAGACCGCCGCCGTGGTCGCCACCGGCCGCTCGGACTTCCCGAACCAGATCAACAACGTGCTGGTCTTCCCCGGCGTCTTCCGCGGCCTGCTCGACGCGCAGTCCCGCACGGTCAACACCGAGATGATGCTCGCGGCCGCCACCGCCCTCGCGGACGTCGTCACCGAGGACGAACTGAACCCGAACTACATCATCCCGTCGGTCTTCAACGACAAGGTCGCGGGCGCCGTCGCCGGCGCCGTCCGCACCGCGGCGAAGGCGGCGGGCGCGGGCGCCTGACGGCCCCCGCGGGGCCCCGGGAGTCCCCCGGGGAGCGGTAACCGAGCGTGTCGCGATTCGCGGAGCCGTAAACCCGCCTTTAGGGTGGCTTTTCGGCTCCGCACCGTTTGCGGGGAGTCGACGCTACGTCATCAGCAGGGGGCTCCGGCGCTTTTCGTGTGACCCCAGAGGGTGCCGGATTGGCGTTCCCGCCGCTGGTGGGGGCAGGATGCTCCCCCGAGGACTTCGTCCAGGGGGGAACCCCCAGGGCGCGAGGGATCCACGAGAGGCAGACCCCGGGTCCGGGGAATGTCCGAGGCCCCTGGCAGCATCGGCTTCGATCTCACGCCTCACAGGCAAGAAGAACACGGGAGTAACAACATGAACCGCAGTGAGCTGGTGGCCGCGCTGGCCGACCGCGCCGAGGTGACCCGCAAGGACGCCGACGCCGTGCTGGCCGCCCTCGCCGAGACCGTCGGTGAGGTCGTCGCCAAGGGCGACGAGAAGGTCACCATCCCCGGCTTCCTGACCTTCGAGCGCACCCACCGTGCCGCTCGCACCGCTCGTAACCCGCAGACCGGCGACCCGATCAACATCCCGGCCGGCTACAGCGTGAAGGTCTCCG
The DNA here is from genome assembly GCF_042794995.1 of Streptomyces sp. NPDC056503. NCBI lineage: Bacteria > Bacillati > Actinomycetota > Actinomycetes > Kitasatosporales > Streptomycetaceae > Streptomyces > Streptomyces sp. NPDC056503. Next base: position 2,672 of record NZ_JBHTST010000097.1, on the reverse strand, counting down.
CGGGCTCCAAGCTCAAGGAAGCCGCCAAGGGCAAGTAAGCAGCCTGTAGGCGCACGAAAAGGGCGGCCACCCCCTGGGGGGTGGCCGCCCTTCCGTACGTCCGGGAGAAGGCCCTACACGAGCGCGCCGCCCGGCAGCTCGACCTTGGCGCCGAGCTCCACGAGCTTCTCCATGAAGTTCTCGTAGCCGCGGTTGATCAGCTCGATGCCGTGGACCCGGCTCGTGCCCTGCGCGGCGAGGGCCGCGATCAGGTACGAGAAGCCGCCGCGCAGGTCGGGGATGACCAGGTCGGCGCCCTGGAGGCGGGTCGGGCCGCTGACGACCGCCGAGTGGAGGAAGTTGCGCTGGCCGAAGCGGCAGTCGGAGCCGCCCAGGCACTCGCGGTACAGCTGGATGTGGGCGCCCATCTGGTTCAGCGCCGAGGTGAAGCCGAGCCGGGACTCGTACACCGTCTCGTGGACGATGGAGAGGCCGGACGCCTGCGTCAGGGCGACGACCAGCGGCTGCTGCCAGTCGGTCTGGAAGCCCGGGTGGACGTCGGTCTCCAGGTGGATCGCGTTCAGCGAGCCGCCCGGGTGCCAGAAGCGGATGCCCTCGTCGTCGATCTCGAAGGCGCCGCCGACCTTCCGGTAGGTGTTGAGGAAGGTCATCATCGAGCGCTGCTGGGCGCCGCGCACGTAGATGTTGCCCTCGGTGGCGAGCGCCGCGGAAGCCCAGGAGGCCGCCTCCAGGCGGTCCGGGAGCGCGCGGTGGGTGTAGCCGTCGAGCCTGTCGACACCGGTGATCCGGATGGTCCGGTCGGTGTCCATCGAGATGATGGCGCCCATCTTCTGCAGGACGCAGATGAGGTCCTCGATCTCGGGCTCCACGGCCGCGTTCGAGAGCTCGGTGACGCCCTCGGCGAGGACGGCGGTGAGCAGCACCTGCTCGGTCGAGCCGACCGAGGGGTACGGGAGGCGGATCTTGCAGCCGCGAAGGCGCTGCGGGGCCTCCAGGTACTGGCCGTCGTCCCGCTTCTCGATGGTCGCGCCGAACTGGCGGAGCACGTCGAAGTGGAAGTCGATGGGCCGGCCGCCGATGTCGCAGCCGCCGAGGCCGGGGATGAAGGCGTGGCCGAGGCGGTGCAGCAGCGGGCCGCAGAAGAGGATCGGGATGCGCGACGAGCCGGCGTGGGCGTCGATGTCGGCGACGTTGGCGGACTCGACGTGCGTCGGGTCGAGCACCAGCTCGCCGGGCTCCTCGCCGGGGCGGACCGTCACGCCGTGCAGCTGGAGCAGCCCGCGGACGACGCGGACGTCACGGATGTCCGGCACGTTGCGCAGTCTGCTGGGGCCGCTGCCGAGCAGGGCGGCGACCATCGCCTTGGGCACGAGGTTCTTCGCGCCGCGAACGCGGATCTCGCCCTCCAGCGGGGTTCCGCCGTGGACAAGCAGGACATCGTCTGTGCCGGTCATGAATCTCGCGTTCCGGAGTCGTCGGTCGGGTGGTCAGAGAAAAGGGTAAGGGGCTATTGGACCCTGATCCGGCCGGTCGGGGTGGTCGGCAGACGTAATGAATTCGGCACAACACCCTCCGTTTCCGCGATCTTGCGGACTGTCACCGTCCGCTTGGTTTCGGCGGGCGGTCCGGTGGGTCCTGTCCCGCCCCTTCCGACCTGCGAGGCTCGCTCGGCTTCCCGCGGGTTTCCCGGCATTGCGCCCCAGAACCCCCGTACTCGCCGAAGATGCGGGATCATGTGTCGCATGACCGAGGTGTCCTCGCTCACAGGACGGCTGCTCGTGGCCACGCCCGCCCTCGCGGATCCGAACTTCGACCGCGCGGTGGTGCTGCTGCTCGACCACGACGACGAGGGCTCGCTCGGTGTCGTCCTCAACCGGCCCACCCCCGTCACCGTCGGCGACGTGCTGGCCCCCTGGGCGGGTCTGGCCGGCGAGCCGGGCGTCGTCTTCCAGGGCGGACCCGTCTCGCTCGACGCGGCCCTCGGCCTCGCCGTCATCCCCGGCGACGAGGGGCCGCTCGGCTGGCGCCGGGTCTTCGGCGCGATCGGCCTCGTCGACCTGGAGACCCCGCCCGAACTCCTCGGCCCCGCCCTCGGCGCGCTCCGCATCTTCGCCGGGTACGCGGGCTGGGGCCCCGGCCAGCTGGAGGCCGAACTGACCGAAGGGGCCTGGTACGTCGTCGAGTCCGAGCCCGGCGACGTCTCCTCGCCGACGCCCGAGACCCTGTGGCGCCAGGTCCTCCGCCGCCAGCGCGGCGACCTCGCCATGGTCGCCACCTACCCCGACGACCCTTCGCTCAACTGAGGGCCGCCGGGTTCAGTACCCTTGGGACCCATGAGCACTCTCGAGCCCGAGCGCGGGGCAGGTACGGGAACCCTCGTCGAGCCGACGCCGCAGGTGTCCCACGGTGACGGCGACCACGAGCGCTACGCCCATTACGTCCAGAAGGACAAGATCATGGCGAGTGCCCTCGACGGCACTCCCGTCGTCGCACTCTGCGGGAAGGTCTGGGTGCCGGGTCGCGACCCGAAGAAGTACCCGGTCTGTCCGATGTGCAAGGAGATCTACGAGTCCATGGGCTCGGGCGGGGACAAGGACAAGGACAAGGGCGGCAAGGGGAAGTAACCCCTCCGGACCGGTCGGGGACGGCCCCCGTCGCGCGCACCAGCGGTG
>NZ_JBHTST010000096.1:0-32006 GCF_042794995.1 Streptomyces sp. NPDC056503 | reverse complement strand
GGGGCGGACGGTGTCGTCACACCGCCCGCCCCGGGCCGGTTCCCCCTGCGTCCCCCTGACGTCTCTCCCCCTCGGGCGGTCAGCCCCGGGCGCGGGAGCGGAAGCGGGTCAGGGCGAGGGCGCCGCCGCCGGCGAGGACGAGGGCGAGGGCGCCGCCCGCGATGTACGGGGTGGTGGAGCTGCCGCCGGTCTCGGCGAGGTTCTGCGTCGGGGTGGAGCCGCCGTTGTTCGTCTTGATCCCGCCGTCGCCCTTGGGCTCGGTGGGCTGCGGCGAGGGCTGCTCGGACGGCTGCTCGGCGGGCTTCTCGGTCGGCTTCTCGGTCGGCTTCTCCGTGGGCTTCTCCGTGGGCTTCTCGGTCGGGGCCGGGCCGTCGGGGGTCTCGCAGGTCGCCTCGGCGAGGGTGACCGTGCCCTTGACCTTGGCGACGCCGAGGTCGAGCGGGTCGACCTCCACGTCGAGCTCCAGGGCCGTGGCGGCCGCGGTCCGGGAGGTGGTGTGGGTGCGGGAGAGGTCCAGCGTGATCCGGCCGACCGCGGGCACGTCGAGCTCGGTGCGGCCACCGGCGGTGAGGGTGACCTTCTTGCCGAGGGCGCGGACGTGTCCGAGGACGTTGGACTCGGCGACCGGCTTCTTCCCGGTCTCGCAGACCGCCTTGGAGGTGACCTTCTCGACTTCGACGATGGCGAGGGAGGGCAGGCCGGGGACGTGGACGCGGGCCTTGGCGAGGTTGACGTACCCCTCGGCCTTGCGCTCGTCGACGGTGGCGGTCGAGGTGGCGACGTCGGCGGTGAGGATGTCGACGGGCTCGCCGCCCTCCGCGCCCCGCACCTTCACGCTGAGCGCGGTCTCGCTCTCGCTCTCGGGTGCCTTGACCTCGTTGAGCGAGGCGCGGACCGGGACCTTCACCGTCTCGTCGAGGAGGGAGACGTCGAGTCCGGTGCGGAGCACGGCGGCGGTGGCGCGGCCCTCGCGACGCTCGCCGTCCGTCGCCTGCGCGGCGGGGGCCGCGAGAAGGACGGGCCCGACGGCCAGGGCGACGACGGTCGCGGCGGCGGCGGTGCGGCGGACGGGCGCGCGGAAGGTGTTGCTGTTCAAGATGGTGGAACCCCCACAGAAAGGCATGGCGTCGCCGGCCGCTCACCACGGGGACGGTGGATCTGCGCGGCGGCGGCGACTTGAGACACCGGAATCTTTACGCACGGAGAGTGAACTCACGGTCGCCTGACGTGAGTTCACTCCAAAGGGGGGTTTCCGTGTTCATTTTCGAATTTTTTCGACACAACCGTTCCCGGCCACCCCAGGCGTCGCGCAGAAAAACGATCCGCGCCCCGGCGGGGTCACGGATCGTCAACTTCGCTCCGGGGCGGAAGGGCTCAGCTCGGGCGCCAGTAGCCGAGCGCGTGGACCCGCTCCTTGGGCAGCGCGAGCTCCTTGCGCGTGTACGCGGCCAGGGCGCGGGTGGTCGCCGTGTCGCAGGCGATCCACACGTACGCCTCCGGCCCCGCCAGCGCGGGCAGTTCGGCCCTGATCCGCTCGACGAGGGCGGCGCCGGAGCGCTGCCGGGGGACCCGGCGCAGCTCGTGGCGGTCCGGATCGACCCGGAAGGGCAGCTCCTCGTCGGAGGCGTGCTGGGTCTCGAACCAGATGGTGGCCGGGATGTCCGGGTGGGCGTCGAGCAGCGAGTTGACGGCCGGCAGCGAGGCCGGGTCGCCGATGACGAGGAGCCGCCCGGGCCGGGGTTCGGGGGTCTCGAAGCCGGTGCCCTGGAGGGTGGCCTCGACGGTGTCGCCGGGGGCGCAGTCGCGGGCCCAGTGGCTGGCGGGCCCGTCGTGGAGGGCGAACTCCAGGCTGAAGGTGCCGGCGTCCCGGTCGGGGTCGACCAGGGTGTAGGCCCGCTGGTGCGGTTTCCCGGCGTTCGCGAACCAGATGCGGACCCACATCGTCGGGTGCACCCCGGCGGCGGCGAGCAGCCCGCCGTCCGTGAAGTGGACCCTCCGGTAGTCCTCGGTGACCCGCTCGGCCCCCGTGACGGTGAACGTGAAGTCCTTGGCGCCCATCAACTTCAGGACGGCGCCCTGCCACCCGTGCCCCACCGCGTGCTCCTCCCCCGGACCCATGGGTTACCTTGGGTCGACGATCAATTTAGGCCAGCCTAACCTAACGGCATCTGAAAGCACACGGACGGGATCGGTACGGGTGAGCATCGAGGTCTACCGGGACGCGTACGGCGTCCCCCATCTGCGCGCCGCGGACCCGGAGGAACTGGCCTTCGCACAGGGCCGGGTCACCGCCCGGGACCGCGCCTGGCAACTGGAGGTCGAGCGCCACCGGGCCCAGGGCACCACGGCCGCCTTCCTCGGCGCGGCCGAGACCGGCTGGGACGCCTTCGTCCGCCGGGCCAGGCTCGCCGACACCGCGCGCCACTGTCTCGCCCGCCTGGAGGAGGGCGACCCGGAGACCGCGGACTGGGTGCGGGCGTACGCGGACGGGGTGAACGCCGGTCTGGCCGAAGGGGCCCGCCGCGCCCCCGAGTTCGCCGCCACCGGGCTCGCCCCCGGCCGCTGGGAGGCGTGGACGCCGCTGGCTGTCTGGCTCTCCACCCACATCCTCTTCGCCGGCTTCCCGACCAAGCTCTGGCGCGAGCAGGTCGCCGTCGCCCTGGGCGAGGAGTGGACCGAGCTGTTCGCCGCCGACGGGCCGGCCACGGCCGGCTCCAACGGCTGGCTGGTGACCGGCGAGCGGACCGCGAGCGGGGCGGCCCTGGTGGCCGGCGACCCCCACCGGTTCATCGAGGCGCCGGGCGTCTACCAGCAGATCCGGCTCGCCTGCCCCGCGTACGACGTCGTCGGCCTCGCCGTGCCCGGCGTGCCCGGGCTCGCCCACTTCGGGCACGCCGGCCCGGTCGCCTGGGCCATCACCAACGCGATGGCGGACTACCAGGACCTCTACCGGGAGCGGCTGCGGCGCACCGCGGGCGGCGGTGTGGAGGCGTACGGCCCCGAGGGCTGGCGCCCGGCCGCCGCGCACACCGAGACGGTCGAGGTGGCCGGCGGCGAGCCGGTCCTCGTCGAGGTGGTCGAGACCGGGCGCGGCCCGGTGATCACGGGCGAGGGGCCGGACGAGCCGGGCGCCGAGTGGGAGGGGCTGAGCCTGCGGTACGTGCCCCGGGTCACCGGCCGGCTGGGCTTCGAGGCCCTGCCGCGCCTGCTCGCCGCCCGTACCGTCGCCGACGTCGACGCGGCGCTCGACGCCTGGGTGGAGCCGGTGAACGTGGTGCTCGCCGCCGACACCGGGGGCGGGACGCTGCACCGGGTCGCCGGGCACGTCCCCGTACGCGACCGGTCCAACTCGCTGCGCCCCGTGCCCGCCTGGGAGCCGGCGCACGCCTGGGGGCCGGAGCCGGCGCCGCTGCCGCGCGCCGGGGTGGCCGACGGGTACGCCGTGATGGCCAACGCCCGGGGGCTCGCCGCGCCGCTCGGCGTCGAGTTCGCGCCCCCGCACCGGGCCGACCGGATCGCCGCGCTCCTCGACGGCTCCGCCGCCTGGACCCCCGAGGCCACCGCCGCCGTCCACCGCGACACCGACAGCCGCGCGGCGGCCCGGCTCCTCGCCGCCGTCGAGGCCGCCGACGGCCTCTCCCCCGCCGCCGGGGGCGTGCGGGAACGGCTGCTCGCCTGGGACCGGCGGATGGACGCGGAGAGCGTCGACGCCGGGCTCTACGCGGCCGTGCGGGGCGCGGTCGTACGCCGGCTGGCCGCGCACGAGGCCTTCGCCGGGCTGCGCGAACCCGCCCCGCACCCCGAGCTGTTCCGGCCCTGGCTGTACCTCGGTCCCCGGGTCGGCCTCGCCCTGGAGACGCTCCTGGTGACCGGTCCCGTACCGGCCGGGGACGTGGCCCGGATCGTCCGCGAGGCCCTGGAGGAGACCGGCGCGGGCGAGCCCCCGTCCGCCTGGGGCGCCACCCACCGGCTGGCCCCCTGGCAGGCGCTCCCCGACCCCGACGACGAGCGGTGGCCCGGGCTCGGCGGCGACCACGACTGCGTGCTCTCCACCTCCAGCGTCCCCGGTTACACCGACCGCGGCGCCCGGGCGTCCGCCGCCCGTTACGTGTGGGACCTCGCCGACCGCGAACGCAGTGGCTGGATCGTGCCGTTCGGTACCTCCGGGGTGGCCGGCGACCCGCACCACGAAGACCAACTCCCCCTGTGGCTGCGGGGCGACCTCGCCCCCGTCACCACCGACTGGAACCGCCTCACCAAGGAGCAGGGATGACCACCCCCGTACACGTCCAGACCGTCGAGGGCTTCGGCACCGTCGTCGTCAGACCCATCGCCCCGGACACGGACGCCCCGCTGATCCACACCTGGGTCAACGAGGAGCGGGCGCGCTTCTGGGGCATGAACGGCACCACCGTCGAGCAGGTCAGGGACGTCTACGCGCACCTGGACTCGCTCACCACCCACCACGGCTTCATGGTGGAGCTCGACGGGGAGCCGGCCGCGATCTTCCAGACGTACGAGCCCGAGGCGGACCGGGTCAGCGAGTGCTACGAGGTCGAGGAGGGCGACATCGGCTGTCACCTCTTCATCGCCCCGAGCACCGCCCCGTCCCACGGCTTCACGGCCGGACTGCTCTCCGTCCTCACCACCTTCTGCCTCCGCGACCACACCCGCATCGTGGTGGAGCCGGACGCGGCGAACGAGAAGGCCGTCGCCCGCATGGCGCGGGCCGGCTTCGAGCTCGGCCCGGAGGTCGTCCTCCCCGAGGTCGACCTGCCGGAGGTCTTCATCCCCGAGAAGAAGGCCCGGCTGGCCTTCCTCCGCCGGGCCGTCTGACGGACCCCTCAGACGAGGATCCGCCCGTCGACCACGACCCGGCGCGGCGCGGCGAGCGCGCGGACGTCCGCGCGGGGGTCCTGGTCGTAGACGACGAGGTCGGCGGGAGCGCCCTCCTCCAGGGCGGGGCGGCCCAGCCAGGCCCTCGCCCCCCAGGTGGTGGCCGAGAGCGCGTCGAGCGGCGGGATGCCGGCCTTCGTCAGCTCCTCCACCTCCTCGGCGACCAGGCCGTGGGCGAGGGAGCCGCCCGCGTCGGTGCCGACGAAGACCGGGACCCCGGCGTCGTAGGCGGCGCGCACGGTGTCGTACCGGCGCTCGTGCAGCCGGCGCATATGGGCCGACCAGCGGGGGAACCTGGCCTCGCCGCCGTCGGCGAGGTGCGGGAAGGTCGCGATGTTGACCAGGGTCGGCACGATGGCCACCCCGCGCTCCGCGAAGAGCGGGATCGTCTCCTCGGTCAGGCCGGTGGCGTGCTCGACGCAGTCGATGCCGGCCTCGACGAGGTCGCGCAGCGAGTCCTCGGCGAAGCAGTGGGCGGTGACCCGGGCGCCGAGCCGGTGCGCCTCCGCGATCGCCGCCTCCACCTCGGGGCGCGGCCAGGACGGGGCGAGGTCGCCGACCTCGCGGTCGATCCAGTCGCCGACCAGCTTGACCCAGCCGTCGCCGCGCCGGGCCTCCCGGCCCACGTACTCCACCAGGTCGGCGGGCTCGATCTCGTGGGCGTAGTTGCGGATGTAGCGGCGGGTGCGGGCGATGTGCCGGCCCGCCCGGATGATCTTCGGCAGGTCCTCGCGGTCGTCGATCCAGCGGGTGTCGGAGGGCGAGCCGGCGTCCCGGATCAGCAGGGTGCCGGCGTCCCGGTCGGTGAGGGCCTGCTTCTCGGCGGTGGCCGCGTCCACCGGGCCGTGCCGGTCGAGGCCGACGTGGCAGTGGGCGTCGACGAGCCCGGGCAGCACCCAGCCCGTCACCGTCAGGGCCTCGCCGGCGGGCCGCTCGAAGGTGATCCGCCCGCCCACGCACCAGAGTTCGTCCCGTACGTCCTCCGGGCCGACGAGCACCCGCCCCTTCACGTGCAACACCTCGTGATCGCTCATGGCTGCACTGTACGAGGGCCCGCGGGAGCGGTGGGCGTACGCTGGCCACCGGCCGTACCACCGACCCGAGAAGGCACCACCGTGACCGTGACACATCCGCTGCTCGACCTGGCCCCGATGACCGCCGCGCACTTCGCGTCCATCGAGCGGCGGGTCGCCGCGCTGCTCTCCACCGAGCAGGACGTGGTGATCGCCCAGGGCGAGGCGCTGCTGCCCCTGGAGGGGTGCATCCGCAGCGGGGCGCGGGCCGGTTCGACCGCGCTGAACGTGGTCACCGGTCCGTACGGGCAGACCTTCGGGAACTGGCTGCGCGACTGCGGGGCGACCGTGGTCGACCTGGCCGTGCCCTTCCACACGGCGGTCACCGCCGAGCAGGTGGAGCGGGCGCTGGCCGAGCACCCGGAGATCGACTTCGTCTCGCTGGTGCACGCCGAGGCCGCCACCGGGAACACCAACCCGGTCGCGGAGATCGGCGAGGTCGTGCGTGCCCACGGCGCGCTCTTCTACCTGGACGCGGTGGCCTCGATCGGCGCCGAGCCGGTGCTGCCGGACGCCTGGGGCGTCGACCTGTGCATCATCGGCGCGCAGAAGGCGATGGGCGGCCCGGCGGGCGTCTCCGCGGTCTCGGTGAGCGAGCGGGCCTGGGAGCGGTTCGCCGCCAACCCGGCCGCTCCGCGCCGCTCGTACCTCTCCCTCCTGGACTGGAAGGAGCGCTGGATCGACGGCGGCCGCAGGACGCTGCTCCACGCCCCCGCGCAGCTGGAGATGCTGGCCCTGGAGGCGTGTGTGGAGCGGATCGAGGCGGAGGGCCTGGACGCGCTGATGGCCCGGCACGCCTCGGCCGCGGCGGCGACCCGCGCGGGCGCGCTGGCGCTGGGCGGCGGCCTGGAGCCGTACGTGTACGAGGCGGCGGACGCGGCGCCGGTGGCGACCACGCTGCGGGTCCCCGCGGAGCTGAACGCCTCGGAGCTGGTGGCGAAGGCGCTCGCCGCCGACCCGTCGCTGCCGCTGATCGCGGGCGGCGGGGCGCTGGCGAAGGAGATGGTCCGGGTGAACCACTACGGGGCCGACGCGACCCCGAACGCGGTGCAGTCCTCGCTGGCCGCGCTGGGCGCGGTGCTCGGCGAGGAGGGCCGGACGGTGGACCTGGAGGGCGCGCGCCGGGCGGTCACCGGGGCCTGGTAGGCGGTACGCGCGAGGAGGGGCGGGGTCCGGTCGACGGGTCCCGCCCCTCCGGCGCGTGCGGGGTTACAGCGCCGGGTAGTCGACGTAGCCGCGGTGGTCGCCGCCGTACAGGGTGGCGCCGTCCAGGTCGTTGTAGGGGCCGTCGGCGCGCAGCCGGGCGGGCAGGTCGGGGTTGGCGACGAAGAGCCGGCCGAAGGCGAGGAGGTCGGCGGTGCCGTCCTCGACGAGGGCGAGGTCGGCGGCGCCGGTGGGGCCCTCGGTGGCCGGGTTGAGGATGAAGGCGCCGGCGAAGCGCTTGCGCAGCTCGTGGACGAAGGGGCGGCGCTCGGGGGCGGTCTCCAGGACGTGGAGGTAGGCGATGCCGAGGGGCTCGATCGCGGCGAGCAGGGCCGTGTAGAGCTCCTCGGTCTCGGTCTCGGCGATGTCGTTGAGGGTGTTGGCCGGGGAGATCCGCAGTCCGGTGCGGTCGGGGCCGATCTCGGCGGCGACGGCCCGGACGACCTCGGTCGCGAAGCGGATCCGGTTCTCGACGGAGCCGCCCCACTCGTCGGTGCGGTGGTTGGAGCCGGAGGCGAGGAACTGCTGGATCAGGTAGCCGTTGGCGCCGTGGATCTCCACGCCGTCGAAGCCGGCCTCCACGGCGTTGCGGGCGGCGGCGGCGAAGCCGGCGATCGCCTCGTGGACCTGGTCCCCGGTGAGGGCGCGGGGGATGACGAAGTCCTTGGGGCCCTCGTGGGTGAAGACCTGCCCGGCGGCGGCGACCGCGGAGGGGCCGACGGGGTGGAGGCCGTCGTCGAGGAGGTCGGGGTGGCCGATCCGGCCGGAGTGCATGAGCTGGGCGAAGATCCGGCCGCCGCGCTCGTGGACGGCGTCGGTGACCTTGCGCCAGGCGGCGATCTGCTCGCGGCTGTGGAGGCCGGGGGTGTCGGGGTAGCCCTGGCCCTCGGGGACGGGCTGGACGCCCTCGGTGATGATCAGGCCGGCGGAGGCGCGCTGGGCGTAGTACTCGACGACGACGTCGGTGGGGGTGCGGCTCCCGCCGTCGGCCCTGCTGCGGGTCATGGGGGCCATGGCGATCCGGTTGGCGAGGGGGGTGCCGGCGAGGTCGACGGGGTCGAAGGCGGTGGGCATGGCGGTCTCCCGGGGATATATGTGGTCGGCCAAGTATTCGGCCTGTCGCCACTGTAACCCATTCGTTGGCCAGCCAAGCAAATCTTTCGGTCGCGGTAACCTGGGGAGGGAAGAGCCGCCCGGAGGAGCCCTGATGACCGCTGCCGAAGCCGCCTGTACCGAGCCCCTGCCGTCCGCCGCGCGCGGCGGCCCGGTCGGCATGACTCTCGCCCGGGTCTCCCGCACGCACCGGATAGCCATGGGGCGGCGCCTGCGCGAACTCGGCCTCTACCCGGGCCAGGAACTGATGATGATGCGGCTGTGGGACTGCGGGGCGGCCCGCCAGTCGGAACTGATCCAGTCGCTCGGCCTGGACCCGTCGACCGTGACGAAGATGCTCCAGCGCCTGGAGCAGTGCGGCTACGTGCGCCGCTCCCCCGACCCCGCCGACCGGCGGGCGGTGCTCGTCGAGGCGACGGAGGAGGGGCAGGCGCTGAAGACCGGCGTCGAGAACGCCTGGTCCGACCTGGAGGAGAGCTCCCTGGCCGGACTCGGCCCGGCCGAGCGGGCCGAACTGGCCCGCCTCCTCGGGGTCCTGGCGGAGAACCTGCGCGCGGAGGCGGACGAGGCGGGCGAGTGCCCGCCGCCGAGCTGCTGAGCCGCCGAGCGGCCGAGCTGCCTGGAGACTGAGCGGCCGACCTGTCGATCCGCCGAACCGCCGACCTGTCGATCCGCCGAGCCGGCGGGCGGCGCTCAGCCCGCGAGGACGTCCAGGGCGCGGTCGACGTCCGCCGCCGTGTTGTACAGGTGGAAGGAGGCGCGGAGGTTGCCGGCACGGGCCGACAGCAGGACGTCCGCGGCCTGCAGGGCGTCCGCGCGGTGGCCGAGGCCGGGGACCGCGACGACCGTGGAGTCGTCCATGACCGGCTCGTGCCCGAGGGAGAGCAGTCCGGCGCGGAAGCGGGCCGCGAGCCCCTTGTCGTGGGCCTCGATCCGCTCGATGCCGACCTCCTCCAGGAGGGCCAGCGAGCGGGCGGCGCCGTGGTACGAGAGGAAGGCGGCGGGCTCGTCGAACCGGCGGGCGGAGCGGGCGAGTTCACGCACCGGGCCGTAGCTGTTGACCCACAGCTCCTCGCCGGTGACCCACCCCGCGTGGATCGGCAGCAGGCTGTCCTGGGCCTCCTCGGTGACGGTGAGGAAGGAGGCGCCGCGCGGGCAGAGCAGGTACTTGTAGGCGCCGGCGACCGTGTAGTCCCACTCCCCCGCCGACAGCGGCAGCCAGCCCGCGGACTGGGTGGCGTCGAGGAGGGTACGGGCGCCGTGGGCCCGGGCCGCGGCCCGGACGGCGGCGAAGTCCGCGGTGCGGCCGTCCGCCGACTGCACGGCGGAGAAGGCGACCAGGGCGGTCTCCGGGCGGACGGACTCGGCGAGCCGCTCCAGCGGCACGAAGCGGACCTTCAGGTCGCCGCGGACCGTGAAGGGCGTGATGACGGAGGAGAAGTCGCCCTCGGGGAAGAGGATCTCGGCGCCCGCGGGCATCGACTGGGCGATCATCCCGCAGTGCACGGCGACCGAGCTGCCGACCGCGACCCGCTCGGGCGCGACGGAGGCGATCCGGGCGAAGGAGGCACGGGCCTCGTCGACGACGTCGAAGCTGCCGGCGCCGCCGGCCCGCCCGTCGGCGGTCTCCTCGGCGAGGAGGGTGACCGCCTCGACGGTGCGGCGCGGCAGCAGGGCGCAGGCGGAAGTGTTCAGGTAGGTCCGCTTGGGGGCGAACTCGGCGCCGCCGAGCGGCTGGTCGAGGGGGTCCATGTCCCCACCCTGGGCGCCTCGCGACCTGCCGTCAATGCCCGTTGATCATGGGGAACCCCCAAGCGCCGCTTATCTCCGCAGGTCGGAGGGGGTCAGTCGCGCGGCGGCACCTCGCAGCCGTCCGGGCCGCAGGCCTCCGCGTCGGCGGCGGCGCCGACCGGCTGGAGGACGCGGCCCTGCCAGGCCTGCTCCAGGGCCTGGGTGAAGACCTCGGCGGGCTGGCCGCCGGAGACGCCGTAGCGGCGGTCGAGGACGAAGAACGGCACGCTGTTGGCGCCGAGTTCGGCGGCCTCGCGCTCGTCGGCGCGCACGGCGTCGGCGTAGGCGGTCTCGTCGGCGAGCACGCCCCGGGCCTCGGCCTCGTCGAGCCCGGCCTCGACGGCGAGGGTCACCAGGGTCTCGGCGTCGAAGACCGACCGCTCCTCGGCGAAGTTCGCCTTGTAGGCGAGGTCGAGCAGTTCGTTCTGCCGGCCCCGCTCCTTGGCGAGGTGGAGCAGCCGGTGGATGTCGAAGGTGTTGCCGTGGTCACGGCCGTCGGTCAGGTACTCCAGGCCCTCGGAGTGCGCGTTGGAGGCGACGTGCGCCTCCATGGCCCGCGCCTCGTCGAGCGTCCGCCCGTACTTCTTCGCCAGCATCTCCAGGACGGGCCCGGCCTCGCCCTTGGCGCGGTGCGGGTCGAGCTCGAAGGACCGGTGCACGACCTCGACGTCGTCGCGGTGCGCGAACGCCGCGAGCCCCTTCTCGAAGCGGGCCTTTCCGATATAGCACCAGGGACAAGCGATGTCCGACCAGATCTCGACGCGCATGGGTTTCCTTACCTCCGGGGGGCGGGCTGTCCCCGCTACAACACCGCCCCCGGCGGATTTCATTCCGTTTACGCCTCCGGGGCGTCGCGCAGCTCCGGCGGGAGCAGGTGCAGGGGGGTGGACTGGTAGGCGACCGGGCGGAGCCAGCGCTCGATGGCGGTGGCGCCGACCGAGGTGGCGGTCGAGGTGGTGGCCGGGTAGGGGCCGCCGTGGTGCTGGGCGGCGGCGACGGCGACGCCGGTGGGCCAGCCGCCGACGAGCACGCGGCCGGCGAGCGGGGTGAGGGCGGCGAGCAGGCCGGGGGCGGCGGGGTCCTCGTCGGCGCAGTGCAGGGTGGCGGTGAGGTTGCCCGGCAGCCGGCCGAGGACGGCGGCGATCTCCGCCTCGTCGGTGTAGCGGGCGACGACGGTGACGGGGCCGAAGCACTCCTCCAGGAGGAGGGCGTGCTCGCCGGCGGCGAGCCGGGCCGCGTCGACGGTGAGGACGCCGGGGGTGACGGTGTGCTCGGCGGCCGCGCCGGGGACGACGGGGGCCCCGACGCCGTCGAGGGCGGCCCGCTCGGTGACGCCGTCGACGAAGGCGGTCCGCATCCGGTGGTCGAGCAGGACGGCGGGGGCCGCCTGGGCGACGCCCTCGGTGAGCGCGGCGAGGAAGCGGTCGCCGTCGGGGCCGGCCGGGGCGAGGACGAAGCCGGGCTTGGTGCAGAACTGGCCCGCGCCCAGGGTCATGGAGCCGGCCAGGCCCGCGCCGGTCTCCTCGGCCCGCTCGGCGACCGCGCCGGGGGTGACGACGACCGGATTGAGGGAGCCGAGCTCGCCGTGGAAGGGGATCGGCACGGGGCGGGCGACGGCGGCGTCGAAGAGTGCCCGGCCGCCGCGCACGGAGCCGGTGAAGCCGACGGCCGCGACCAGCGGGTGGCGGACCAGCTCGACGCCCGCGTCGAAGCCGTGCACCAGGACGACGACGTCCTCGGGGAGCCCGGCCTTGACGGCGGCGCGGCGCAGCAGGGCGGCGGCCAGCTCGGAGGTGGCCGGGTGGTCGGGGTGGGCCTTGACGACGACGGGGCAGCCCGCGGCGAGCGCGCTGGCGGTGTCGCCGCCGGGGACGGAGAAGGCGAGCGGGAAGTTGCTGGCCGCGTAGACGGCGACGACGCCGAGCGGGATCTTCCAGCGGCGCAGGTCGGGGCGGGGCGGCACGGCCGTCGGGTCGGGCAGGTCGATGCGCACGTCGAGGTAGGCGCCGTCCTCGACGACCGCGGCGAAGGAGCGCAGCTGGGCGCTGGTGCGGGCGAGCTCGCCGGTGAGCCGGGGGACGCCGAGGGCGGTCTCGGCGTCGGCGGCGGCGACGACCTCGTCGGCGGAGGCGTCGAGGAGGTCGGCGGCGGTCCTGAGGAAGGCGGCCCTGACCGTGCGGTCGGCGAGGGACTCCCGGGTGGCGTGCGCGGCGCGGACCGCGCGGTCGACGCCGGCGGCTGTGGCCTCCGTCGCGACCTGCTCGCGCCGCTTCCCCGTCCGAGGGTCCACACTCCACACTGCTGCTGCCGACACCGCCACACCCCTGTTCACTATGATGAACGTCGTTCTTGTGCATGAACGCTTCGGGGTGGACTCTATTGACGCCACGGGTGTTCCCACAAGGTCGTCCGTAAGTCAGCGAGAAGGGCGGGGTCATGGCGGGTGCCGACGCGAGCGGTGCGCAGGTGAAGTCCGCGGTGCGGACGGTGGAGCTCCTGGAGTTCTTCGCCGGACGGCCCGGGATGCACACCCTGGCCGCCGTCCAGGAGGCCGTGGGCTACCCCAAGTCGAGCCTGTACATGCTGCTGCGCACCCTGGTCGAACTGGGCTGGGTGGAGACCGACGCCACCGGCACGAGGTACGGCATCGGGGTGCGGGCGCTGCTCGTGGGGACCTCGTACATCGACGGCGACGAGGTCGTGGCGGCCTCCCGGGTCACCCTGGACCGGCTGTCGGACGACACCACCGAGACCGTCCACCTCGCCCGGCTCGACGGCACCAGCGTGGTCTATCTGGCCACCCGCCAGTCCCAGCACCACCTGCGGCCCTTCACCCGGGTCGGCCGGCGGCTCCCCGCGCACTCGACCGCGCTGGGCAAGGCGCTGCTCGCCACCCACGACGACGAGCAGGTGCGGGAGCTGCTGCCGGAGAGCCTGCCGGCGGTGACCGAGCACACGATCACCGACCGGGAGCGGCTGATCGAGGAGCTGGCGGGGGTGCGCGAGCTGGGGTACGCGGTGGACCGCGAGGAGAACACCCTGGGGCTGCGCTGCTTCGCGGTGGCGATCCCCTACCGGGACCCGGCCCGGGACGCGCTGAGCTGCTCGGTGCCGGCCGCCCGGCTGACCCCGGCGCACGAGCAGCTGATCAAGGACGCCCTCTTCGACGCGCGCGACCGGCTGACGCTGGCGACCCGGAGGCTGTGAGCCGGGTCCGGCCCGATCGCGTACGGGAGCGCCGGACGCACCCGTCACGCGTCCGACGTGCGCCGGACGCGTGACGGACGCGCTCCTGGTGCGCCGGCCGCGTGACGGATACGCGCCGGATACGCGCCGGATGAACGTTTCCTGAGAATCGGGCCACATCCGGAACGTCTCCCACCGCCCCGTTCGTCCCTCCAGGTGCCATGAACAAGACGATCAGGCGCACCTCGGTCTTCGCGCTGCTCCTCGTGCTCGCCCTCCTCGGCCGGGCCACCTGGGTGCAGGCGTACGAGGGCAAGGCGCTCGCGAACGACAGCAAGAACCGGCGGAAGACCATCGCGCAGTACGCGCAGCCGCTCGGGAACATCGTGGTGGCCGGCTCGCCGGTCACCGGCTCGAAGCACACCGCGAGCGGTGATCTCGCGTACGAGCGGAGCTACACCGACGGCGAGCTGTACGCGGCCGTCACCGGCTACAGCTCGCAGGCGTACGGCGCCACCCAGCTGGAGGGCATCTACTCCGGGATCCTGGACGGCACCGACGACCGGCTGAAGAACCCGGTGGACGCGGTCACCCGCAAGCAGCAGCAGCCGGGCACGGTCGTCACCACGATCGACCCGGAGGTGCAGAAGGCCGCCTACGAGGCGCTCGGGAAGAAGAAGGGCGCCGCCGTCGCGGTCGACCCGGCGAGCGGCCGGATCCTCGCCATGGCCTCCACGCCCTCCTACGACCCGTCGGCCATCGCCGGCAGCACGGACGGCACGGCCTGGAAGGAGCTGACCGAGGACCCCGACAAGCCGCTGGTCAACCGGGCGCTGCGGCAGCCGCTGCCGCCCGGCTCCACCTTCAAGCTGGTCGTCGCGGCCGCCGCCCTCGAAAACGGCCTGTACTCCTCCGTGGACGTGCGGACCGAGAGCCCGGACCCGTACACCCTGCCGGACACCCGGACCGTCCTGAAGAACGAGAACGCCTCGGCGCCCTGCGAGAACGCCACGATCCGCACCGCGCTGCGGTACTCCTGCAACAACGTCTTCGCCAAGATGGCCGCCGACCTGGGGCAGGACAAGGTGAGGGCGATGGCCGAGAAGTTCGGCTTCAACGACGACGAGCTGGACGTGCCGGTCCGCGCCTACGCGAGCGTCTACCCGTCCGGGATGGACCGGGCGCAGACCGCGCTCACCGGCATCGGGCAGTTCGACGTCACCGCCACCCCGCTCCAGATGGCGATGGTCTCGGCGGTGATCGCCAACGACGGGCAGCTCGCCGCCCCGCACATGGTCTCCGAGGTGGTCGACTCCGACGGCGACGCCCTGGAGTCCTTCGACGACGGCGACGCCACCCGGATCGTCTCCTCCGGCACCGCCGAGCAGCTGCGCAGCGCGATGGTGACGGTGGTGGAGCAGGGCACGGGCGGCAACGCGGCGATCGCCGGGGCGGAGGTCGGCGGCAAGACGGGCACGGCGCAGCACGGCGAGAACAACAGCAAGACGCCGTACGCCTGGTTCACCTCCTACGCGAAGGACCCGTCGACCGGGAAGCAGGTGGCGGTGGCCGTGATGATCGAGGACTCGGGCGCCGCCCGTTCCGAGGTCAGCGGCAACGGGCTGGCGGCGCCGGTGGCGCAGAAGATGATGGCGGCGGCGCTGAAGTGACGTCCGCGGGAACGCTGAGGCGACGTCCGCAGGGGCGCTGAAGCGACGTCCGCGGGGGCGCCGAAGTGACGTCCGCGGGGGCCGGATTGGCCTCCGCGGGCCCTCGCGCGATATGCAGGGGCACACGCTCCCGCTCGAACGGAGAGCAGCCTTTCGAACTGCCGATCTCGCTCGCCTCGCGGAGGACCGTCGTGCGTCGCCTGCCCCGTTCGCTGTCCGGCTGGACCATGGCGGTCTTCGGCGCCCTCGCCGCCGCCCTGGGGGTGGTGGGCCTGGTCGCCCCGGACGCCCTCCTCACGGTGATGGGCTTCGAGCCGGTGCCGGCCGGCCGGCGCGCGGAGGGCGACCACACGCTGGTCTTCCTCACCGCCTCCTCCATGGCCGCGCTCAACATGGGCGTCTACTACGTGCTCGCCGCGCTCGCCGACTGGCGGGCGTTCTTCCGCTGGACGGTTCCCTTCCGGCTGCTCACCTGCGCGGTCTTCACCCTGGCGGTGGTCACGGAGCGGGCCCCGTCCGGCTTCCTCGGGGTGGGCCTGTGGGAGGGGCTCGGGGCGGTGGCGACGGGGGCGGCGCTCTGGCGCGAGAACCGGCCCGACGCCGGGAAATAGGCCCCGGGACCCCTCGGGAATAGGGCGGTTGCCCGATCCCGTCGGGCCGCCTCAGACGCGATCCTCCGTCCATGCGCTGGTATCTGACAGGTGTGGTCGTGTCCGGGTTCGGGACGACGGCGATGTGGCTGGTCTCCGGGATCTGGGTCAAGTCGCTGACGGGCTCGGACGGCCTCGCGGCCCTCACCGCCTTCGCCCTCTGGGCCCCCGTCCTCCTCGGACCGCTGCTCGGCACGCTCGCGGACCGGGTGCGCCGCCGTCCGCTGCTGATCGCCCTCGACCTCGCGACGGCGGCGCTGCTGCCGACGCTGCTCTGGGTGACCTCGGCCGACCGGGTGTGGCTCCTCTTCGCCGTCCTCGTGCTGTACGGGACGCAGGGCGCCGTCCATGACGCGGCCGAGCAGGCGCTGCTCTCGACCGGCTTCGACAAGGAGCGGCTCGGCTCGGTCAACGGGTGGCGGACGACGGCCAACGAGTCGATGAAGCTGATCGCCCCGCTGGTCGCGGCGGGGCTCTTCGCCCGCTACGGGGGCGGCCCCGTGGCCCTCCTGGACGCGGCGACCTTCGCGCTGGCGGCGGCCGCGTTCGCCGCGATGCGGGTGCGGGAGGAGCGGCCGGCGCCGCGCCCCCGCGGGCGGAGGGCGTGGTGGCGGGAGACCGCCGAGGGCGTCCGGCTGCTCGCCGCCTCGCCGCCGCTGCGGCCGCTGGTGGCCACCGGGTCCTTCACCATGCTGCTCGCCGGGGTGAACGGGGCCGCGGTGTACGCGGTGGTGGACGGGCTCGGCCGGCCGGCCGCGTACGCCGGGGTGCTGTACGCGGCGCAGGGCGCCGGCTCGGTCCTGGCGGGCCTGACCACCGGCCCGCTGCTGCGCCGGGTGCCGGAGCGGGCGCTCGCCGCCGCCGGACTCGCGCTCTTCGCGACGGCCGCCGGGGTGCGGGCGCTGCCGTACGAGGCGGCGGCGCTCGCGGCGAGCGCGGTGATCGGCCTCGGCATGCCGTGGGTCCTGGTGGCCGTGATGACGGCGGTCCAGCGGGAGGCCCCGGCGGAGGCGGCCGGCCGCCTCGCGGCGACCGCGAACACGGCGCTCTTCGTCCCCAACGCGCTGGCCCTGGCCCTGGGCGCGGCCCTGGTCACGACCGTGGACGTGCGCGTCCTGCTGCCGGCCCTCGCCGTGGCGGGCCTGGCCTGGGCGGCCCGCGCGGCCACCGCTCCGCCGCGCGCGCGTACCGGGGGCGTACCCGAGGGTGCGGGCTGAACCGTCTCCTTCGGATCGCGCCGCGAGCCCGGCGGGATCCGGGGGGAGACGGCCTCACCCGGGCCGTCTCGTGGTGCGTGGCCGCTGGGGGCCGAGGAGCATGGAAGGGGACGCGGGCTCGGCGGGAGGAGGGCAGGGTGACGGCCGGTTCCTTCCCGGAGACGGGCACGGGGACGGAGGAGGGGCGCGGCGGCGTGCCCGGCGGCGCGCCGCCTCCGCCCGGACCGGCCTCGGGGTCCGGTGCGACGACCGGGTCCGGCGCGATGCCCGGGTCCGGTGCGACGACCGGGTCCGGGGTCGCCTTCGACACCCAGGGGCTGCTCGACGCGATCGGGGTGGCCGCCGTGGTGGTGGACTCGGCCGGGCGGATCGTGCTGTGGAGCCCGCAGGCGGAGACCCTCTTCGGGTACCGGGCCGACGAGGCCCTCGGGCAGTACGTGGCCCGGCTGATCGTCGGCGAGGAGCACCGGACCGAGGCCATGCGGCTCTTCGGCGAGGTGCTGGGGCGCGGCACCACCTGGGCGGGCACCTTTCCCATACGGCACAAGGACGGGTCGACCCGCGAGGTGGAGTTCCGCAACATGCGGCTCACCGACGACCTGGGCGACCTGTACGCGCTCGGCATCGTCGCGGACCGGGCCGCCGTCGCCCGGGTGGAGACCGAGCTGGCCCTCTCCGACCGGCTGGTCGACCAGTCGCCGATCGGGCTCGCGGTCCTCGACACCGACCTGCGGTACGTGCTGGTCAACCCGTCCCTCGAACGGTTCAACGGGCTGCCGGCCGCCCGGCACCTGGGCCGCCGGCCCTCGGAGGTGCTGCCGGGCGTCGACGCGGCACCGCTGGAGGCGGCGGCCCGGCGGGTCCTGGAGACGGGGGCGCCGCTGCTCGACCTCCAGGCGATGAGCGCCACGCCGTCCGACCCGGGCGGCGGCCGGCACGCCTGGTCGGTGTCTTTCTACCGCCTGGAGGCGGCCGGCGGCCGGGTCCTCGGGGTGGCGGCCTGGGTGGTCGACGTCACCGAGCGGCACCGGGCCGACGCGGAGGCCGACCGGTCCCGGCGGCGACTCGCCCTGATCGCGGACGCCTCGGCCCGGGTGGGCACCACCCTGGAGGTGGAGCGGACGGCGGACGAGCTGGCGGAGGTGGTGGTGCCGGCGCTCGCCGACGTGGCCGCCGTCGACGTCCTCGACTCGGTGCTCGCCCTGCGCCGGCCGGACAGCCCCGAGCAGGGCCCGGCGCTCTTCCGGGCGCTCGCGGTGAAGGCCGGGCACGACACGGAGGCGCTGCCGGCCGCCGACCCGCCCGGTTCGGTCGCGCTGTACGGCGCGGACCGGCTGGTGACCCGGTGCGTGCACACCGGACGGCCGGTCCTGGTGGCCGAGGTCGGTCCCGAGGACCTGCCGCGGATCGCGCGCGGCCCGGAGGCGGCCGGGCAGCTGGCGCGGGCCGGGGTGCACTCGTACCTGGCGGTGCCGCTGATCGCGCGCGGCGAGGTGCTCGGGGCGCTCGACCTGAAGCGGGACCGGAACAACCCCCTGCCGTTCGACGCGGACGACGTGCTGCTCGCCGTGGAGCTGGCGGCCCGCGCGGCCGTCAGCATCGACAACGCCCGCTGGTACCAGAGCGTGCGGAACTCGGCCGTCACCCTCCAGCGCAGTCTGCTGCCGGGCGCTCCGCCCGCCCGCCCCGGCCTGGAGGCCGCGGCCCGCTACCAGCCGGCCCAGGCGTCGAGCGAGGTCGGCGGGGACTGGTACGACGTGATCGCGCTGCCCGACGAGAAGACGGCCCTGGTGGTCGGGGACGTGATGGGCAGCGGCATCGAGGCGGCGGCGACCATGGGCCGGCTGCGGACCGCCATCCGCGCCTTCGCGGACCTGGACCTCTCCCCCCGGCAGGTGCTGCGCCATCTGGACCGGATCGCGGTCGGCCTCGAACAGTCCATCGCCACCTGCTTCTTCGCCGTGCACGATCCGCTGCGGCGACACTGCCGGATCTCCAACGCGGGCCATCTGCCGCCGGTGCGGCTCCCGGCCGACGGCCCGGCCGAGCTGGTCGACGTCTCCACCGGGGTGCCGCTGGGCGTCGGCGGGGGCACCTTCCGCACCGAGCGGGTGCCGTTCCGCCCCGGCGACCGGCTGGTGCTGTACACGGACGGGCTGATCGAGACCCGGGACGCCCCCATCGACGAACGGCTCGCGCTGCTCGTCTCGCTCGTCGACGCGACCCGGGAGCTGTCCCTGGAGGAGAGCTGCGACCGGCTGCTGCGGGAGCTGCGCCGCCCCGGCGCCCAGGACGACGTGGCGCTGCTCATCGCCCGGAGCACGGAATGAGGGCCCGCCGGGACGGCGCGCGCCCGGGGCACGGCTCCGGGCTGCGGAGCCTGGCCGGGCAGGTCCTCGCCCTGGAGGCGCTGATCGCGCTCCTGGTGATCGTGGCGGCGGTGCTCGTCACCTTCCAGCAGGCCCGGCAGGACGTGCTGCGGGACGCCCGGATGCGGTCGCTGGCGGTGGCGGAGGCCTTCGCGAAGGCGCCCGGCGTGGACACGGCGCTGACCTCGCCGGACCCGACGGCGGCGCTCCAGAAACGGGCGGAGCAGACCCGGGTGGCGACCGGGGTGGACTTCGTCGCGGTCCTCGGCAGGGACGGGATCCGGTACACGGACGCCGAGTCCGAGCTGATCGGCGAGAAGGCGACCGGCGACCTCTCCCGGGCGGTGGTGGACGGCGAGTCGTACACCGAGACCTTCCGGGGCGCCCCGAACGACGCGGTGCGGGCCGTGGTGCCGGTGGTGGCCGACGACGGCCGGATCGTCGGCATGGTGACGAGCGGCATCGAGGTGCAGTCGATCAGCGAGGTGGTGCAGGGCCGGCTGGTGGTGCTGCTGGCCGCCGGCGGGGGCGCGCTGCTCCTCGCGGTGGGCGGCGCGGCGCTGGTGTCGCAGCGGCTGCGGCGCCAGACGCACGGCCTGGGCCCGGCCGAGATGACCCGGATGAAGGAGCACCACGAGGCGGTGCTGCACGCGGTCCGCGAGGGCGTGCTGATCGTCGGCGCGGACAAACGGCTGCTGCTCGCCAACGACGAGGCGCGGCGGCTGCTCGGCCTGTCGGCGGACGCCGAGCGGCGGCCGGTCTCCGAGCTCGGGCTCGATCCCCGTACGGTCGAGCTCCTGGAGTCCGGGCGGACCGCCACGGACGAGGTGCACCGGGCGGGCGACCGGCTGCTCGCGGTGAGCGTGCGGCCCACCGGCCCGGACGGCTCCGGCTCGGGCAGCGTGATGACGATGCGGGACACCACCGAGCTGGCCGCGCTCTCCGGCCGGGCGGCGGTGGCCAGGGGCCGGCTCCAGCTGCTCTACGAGGCGGGCGTGCGGATCGGGACGACCCTGGAGGTGGTCCGGACGACGGAGGAGCTGGCGGAGGTGGCGGTGCCGCGGTTCGCGGACTTCGCCACCGTGGAGCTGCTCGAACCGGTGCTGCGGGGCGAGGAGCCGCCGCAGGACGCGACGCTGGCGGAGATGCGCCGGACCGCGCTGAGCGGGGTGCGGGAGGAGCAGCCGCTCCAGCCGGTCGGCGAGGTGATCCGCTTCCACGTGCCGAGCACGCCGATGGCGACGGCGCTGTCCGAGGGGCACGCGGTGGTGCAGGCGGAGCTGGCGGCGGCGGACGGCTGGCGGGCGCAGGACCCGGAGGGGGCGGCCGGGGCGCTGGCCTACGGCATGCACTCGCTGCTCACGGTGCCGCTGCTGGCCCGGGACGTGGTGCTGGGGATGGCGAACTTCTGGCGGGCGGACACGGCGGAGCCGTTCGGGGAGGAGGACCTGGAGTTCGCGGAGGAGCTGGCGGCGCGGGCGGCGGTGGCGATCGACAACGCCCGGCGGTTCACCCGGGAGCACGCGATGGCGGTGACGCTCCAGCGGAGCCTGCTGCCGCGGGTGCTGCCCGCGCAGAACGCGGTGGAGGTGGCGTACCGCTACCTGCCGGCGAAGGCGGGGGTGGGCGGCGACTGGTTCGACGTGATCCCGCTGCCGGGGGCGCGGGTGGCGCTGGTGGTGGGCGACGTGGTGGGGCACGGGCTGCACGCGGCGGCGACGATGGGGCGGCTGCGGACGGCGGTGCACAACTTCTCGACGCTGGACGTGCCGCCGGACGAGATCCTGGGCCATCTGGACGAGCTGGCCGGACGGATCGACGAGGAGGCGGAGCCGGCCGTGGCGGGCGACGGCGGGCGGGGGCGACGGCAGGAGACCATCACCGGCGCGACCTGTCTGTACGCGATCTACGACCCGGCGTCCGGGGTGTGCACGGTGGCGAGTGCCGGGCACCCGGGGCCCGCGGTGGTGGGCGCGGACGGGCGGGTGGAGTTCCCGTCGCTGCCGCCGGGGCTGCCGCTGGGGCTGGGGCTCGGGGACGTGCCGTTCGAGTCGACGGAGCTGCGGCTGGCGGAGGACAGCAGGCTGGTGCTGTTCACCGACGGGCTCCTGGAGGACCAGGGGCGTGACGTGGGGACGGGGCTGCGGCTGCTGCGCCGGACGCTGGAACGGCCGGCGCGGAGCCCCGAGCAGACCTGCGCGGACGTGCTGGCGAGCCTGCTGTCGCCGGCGCCCCGGGACGACATCGCGCTGCTCGTGGCGCGGACCCGGCGGCTTCCCGCGGACCGGATCGCGGAGTGGGAGGTGGCGCGGGACCCGGCGGCGGTGTCGCCGGTGCGGAACGCCGCGGCGGCCAAGCTCGCCGAGTGGGGTCTTGAGGAGGCCGTCTTCGCGGTGGAGCTGATCCTGAGCGAGCTGGTCACCAACGCGGTGCGGTACGGGGCGGACCCGGTGCGGGTGCGGCTGCTCCACGACCGGACGCTGGTGTGCGAGGTGTCGGACGGCAGCAGCACCTCGCCGCACCTGCGGCACGCGGCGGAGACGGACGAGGGCGGGCGCGGGCTGTACCTGGTGGCGCGGTTCGCGGAGCGGTGGGGCACCCGGTACGGGCGACGGGGGAAGACCATCTGGGCGGAGCTGCGGGTGGGGCCGAACGGCGGGGAGGGCGGCCCGGAGGTCGCCGGTCCCGGGCCCGCGCCGACGGCGCCGCTCGACCTGGACGCGCTGGAGAAGCTGGCCTGGTGAGGGAGGGGCCCGCCTTGGCCCGCCCGCTCGGGACCATCCGCCCGGGCCCCGCCCGCTCGGGACCACTCGCCCTGGGCCGCCCTCTCGGGACCACTCACCCTGGGCCGTCCACTCGGGACCATCCGCTCTGGACCATCCGCCCTGGGCCGTCCACTCGGGACCATCCGCTCTGGACCATCCGCCCTGGGCCGTCCACTCGGGACCATCCGTCCAGGACGCCCGCCCGTGACCCGGCACCCCGCCCCTGCCCCCGCCCTGCGCGGCCGCCCGGCCGACCGCCCACCCAAGGCCGGCCACATGGTATACCAAAAGGGTTCCGTCAGAGTCGAAGGAGACCTCCGTGAGCCCCACGCCCCGCACCGCGACCCTCTTCCACGACGTACGGCCCTTCGGCGGTCCCGCCGGCGACCTGATCGCCGTCGACGGGACGCTCGTCGCGGAGCTCCCCGAGGGCGTGGCCGTCGAGCGGGTCGACGGGGGCGGGCGGCTCGCCCTGCCCACACTGGTCGACGCGCACATCCACCCGGACAAGACCTCCTGGGGCGAGCCCTGGCACCGCCGCCGCCCGGCCCGGGGCATCGCCGACCACGTGGCCGAGGACGTGGAACTGGCCCGCTCGCTGCCCACCCCGGTGGGCGAGCGGGCGCTGCGCCTGATGTCCCACGCGGCGGCCCTGGGCACCCGGGCCATGCGGGCCCACGCGGACGTGGCGCCCGCCTACGGGCTGGCCGGGATCGAGGGCGTCGCGGAGGCCGCCGCGAAGCTGGCCGGGATCGTCGACGTCGAGCTGGTCGCCTTCCCGCAGCACGGCGTGGTCCGGACCCCGGGCGTGGCGGAGCTGCTCGCCGAGGCGGCGGCGAGCGGTCTGGTCAGCCATATGGGCGGGATCGATCCGACCGGCTTCGACGCCACCGGCGGCGGGGACGGCGATCAGCTCGGACTGGTCTTCGGTCTCGCCGAGAAGCACGGCCTGGGGCTCGACGTCCATCTGCACGACCGGGGCGAGCCGGGCCTCGCGGTGATCCGGGACATCGCCGCCCGCACCCGCGCCGCCGGGCTGCGCGGGAAGGTCGCGGTGGCGCACGCCTTCGCGGTGGCGGGCCTCGCCGACCGGGAGCTGGACGAACTGGCCGACCTCCTGGCGGAGTCCGGGGTCGCGCTGACCACGGTCGCCCTGGGCGAGACGACGGTCCTGCCGTTCCGCCGGCTCGCCGAGCGCGGGGTGACGGTCGGCCTCGGCTCCGACGGCGTCCGCGACAGCTGGAGCCCGTACGGCGACGCCGACATGCTGCACCGCGCCTGGCTGGCCGGCTGGGCCCTGGACGCCCGGCTCGACGAGGAGCTGGAGGCCTGCTTCGCGATCGCCGCCGACGGCGGGGCCGCGCTCATGGGCCTGCCGGCCGCCGATCTGCGGCCGGGCTCCCCGGCCGACTTCATGCTGGTCGAGGGCGAGTGCCTGCCGCAGGTCGTGGTGGACCTGCCGCGCCGGGACCTGGTGGTCCGGGCGGGCCGGGTGGTGGCCAGGGACGGCCGCCTGGTCTGAGCCGGGGCACGCCGTCGACCGGGGCCCGAGGCGCTCCGGCCGCGCCGCCCTAGCCGAGCCGCGCCAGGGCGGCGCGGACCGCCGCCAGGTCGGCGTCGGAGGCCAGGCCCGCGTGGTAGAGCCGGAGTTCGGTGGCGCCGTCGGCGAGGGCGCGCCGGGCGTCCTCGGCGAGCCGGCCGGGGGCGCCGCCCATGCCGGCGACGACGGAGAGGTTCGCGGCGACGGTGCCGCCGGGCGGCCGGTGGGCGGCGAAGGCTGCGAGCCGGCCGGGGCGGGCCACCACGCCGTCGGCGAGGCCGAGGACGTGCGCCGGTTCGGTGCCGGCGTCCGCGCCGCAGCCGTACGGGTCGGGGTCGGCGTGCAGCAGGATCCGGAAGCCGGGCGGGGCGGCGGCCCGCACGGCGGCGACCGCGGCCTCCTGGAAGGAGCGGGCGGTCCCGGCCCGCCAGGCGAGGGCGGGCGCGGCGAGGTCGCCGAGCTCGCCGGCGGGTCCGGTGCCCGCCCAGACGGGCGTGAGGGCGGTGCGGACGGCGGCGGCCAGCGCGTCCGGGTCGGCGCCCCCGGCCGCGTAACCCCGCCGGCAGTGCGGGCAGAAGCAGAGCGACAGCAGCAGCCGGGCGCGGTCGTCGAGCGGGACGCCGCCGGTCTTGTCGTGGGCGTGCAGGTGGGCGTAGCCGTACCAGCCGCAGGACTCCAGCTCGGTGCCGGTCGCGCCGGGGCGGACGGCGGCCTCGGCGGCGAGGTCGACGAGCAGGGAGCGGACCTCGGGGTGCGCGATGCAGGGGGCCCACGGGTAGCGGTCGCCGTGGGCGTTGACGACGGAGGTGTCCGGGTGTTCGGCGCCGAGCCGGGAGTTGTGGGCGAGGACGACCCAGCTGTGCACGTCGAGGCCGGTGCCTTCGAGCGCCTCGGCGGCCCGCGCCCAGGCGTCGCCCGGAGCCCAGTCGCCCGCGGGGTACGGGGCGAGCCGGCGGCCGGCCCAGCGCTCCGGGTCCGGCGGGTAGAGCACGGCGGCGTGCTCGGCGGTGACGACCCGTCGGCTCGGGTGGCGGGGGCTGAGCGCCCTGGTGGAGTGGTAGGCGGCGGCGAGCGTGACCTGCCGGACGCCCAGTCCGGCGAGGAGCGCGGGGGCGGCGGGGTCGCCGTCGACGTCCCAGGGATAGAGGAAGACTCCCGTACGGGGGCGGGCGGGGGTGGTCACGGGCGCTCCGAACGTACGCGTCACAGGGGCTCACGAACGTTCACATCCATGAACGTCGCATGAACGCTAGCCCCGCCCAAGGCCCCGGTCAAGGAGAAGAAGCCCGGTGAGACGGCGGCTTGACGACCCCTCGACCCCTCCCTAGCGTGTCCACGTCCATGAATGACGTCCTCCAGTCGAGGAGTGGCCCCGATGCCCGCACCCCGCACCCTCCTGCTCACCGGTGCCGCCGGCGGCGTCGGCACCCTCATGCGGGAGCTGCTCCCGGCGTACGGCTACGAGCTCCGCCTCCTCGACGTCGCGCCCGTGCCCGACGCGCCGGACGCGATCGTCGCCGACCTCGCCGACCGGGAGGCGGTGCGGGAGGCGGTGCGGGGGGTCGACGCGATCGTGCACCTCGCGGGCATCTCCGTGGAGGCCGACTTCGACGCGATCGTCGCGGCGAACGTCACCGGCCTGCACCGCCTCTACGAGGCGGCCCGCGAGGAGGGCGTCCGCCGCGTCGTCTTCGCCTCCAGCAACCACGCCGTCGGCTTCACCCCCCGCCCGCGCGACGGCGAGCCCCTGGTGCCGGTCACCGCCCCGCACCGGCCCGACACCTACTACGGCCTCTCCAAGTGCTTCGGCGAGGACCTGGCGCAGCTCTACTGGGACCGGCACCGCGTCGAGACGGTCTCGGTACGCATCGGCTCCTGCTTCCCCGAGCCCACGTCGGTCCGGATGCTCTCCCTCTGGCTGAGCCCCGCGGACTGCGCCCGCCTGCTGCACGCGGCGCTCACGGCGGAGTCCGTCGGGCACACCGTGGTGTACGGCTCCTCGGCCAACACCCGCGAGTGGTGGGACCTGGAGCCCGCCCGGGCCCTCGGCTACGTCCCCCGGGACGACTCGGAACGCTACGCCCCCGGGCTCCTCTCCGCCCAGGGCCTCCCCGCCCCCGGCACCCCCGAGGACCTCCACATAGGCGGCGCCTTCACCGCCCCCTGACCCGCCCGGGCGGGTGCCCGCAGGGGTCGACCGTACGAAGGTGCCGAAGCGGGTGTCCAGGGGCGGGGGCCGGTCCGGCGCGCGCGGGTCCGGGTGCGGCAGCCGTCCGCGGGCCCGGCCGGTGATACGGGGGATCCGGCCGGGCCCGGTTCGACGGCGCGCGCTGGCAGCGCCGGACGCCCCCACCGTAGGCCGCCACCAAGATCGCCGCGAGCCGCGTAACGCGGCCTCTGTCCGGAATGCGCGGTCGCCGGGAGCACGACGGGCACACGGGGGCGCACCGACCGCCTCAGGGCGCCGTCCGCAGCGTCCGGGACGGGGACTCGCCGAACTTCTCCCGGTAGTGCGCGGCGAAACGTCCCTGGTGGGCGAAGCCCCAGCGCCAGGCGACCTCGCTGACGCTCACCTCGTCCGGCTCGGCCGCCCGCAGCTCCGCCTGGACCCGTTCGAGCCGGACCTCCCGGACGTACGCCATCGGGGACATCCCGACGTACTCCCGGAAGGACTCCTGGAGCCTGCGGACGCTCACGCGCGCGTGCGTGGCGAGTTCGGCGGTGGTGAAGGGGTGCTCGGGCCGCTCCCGCACCGCGTCCATGGCCCGCTTGACCGGCGCGGGGCGGCGCGGCCCGCCGGGGTGGGCGAGCTCGTCGCGCCAGGGGTGGTCGGCGGCGAGGAGCAGGCCGTTGAGCAGCGCCTCCTGCAGGGGGCGGGCGACGAGTTCGTGGTGGGCGAGGCCCTCCCCGGCGAGCGCCTCGGCGGCGACCCGGCGGGCGAAGCGCACCCAGCCGAGACCGGGGCCGCGCGAGATGTCGAGTCCGGGCCGGAAGGCGAGGCCGCCCTGGGGCGGGCGGCCGAGCAGGCTCTCCAGGCGGTCGCGCAGCTCGGCGGCGCCGACCTTGACGGAGAGGATCCGCCCGTCGCCGCTCCAGCGGTCGAGGATGGTGTCGCCGGCGGGGTCGAGGAGCAGCGCCTCGCGGGCGGAGGCGTGGACGGCGGGGCCCCTGCCCTGGCGCATCTCCATGGTGCCGCTGAGCGGGGCGTTGACGTGGTACGCGCCGAGTTCGCCGAAGCTCATCCGCACGTCGGCCCCGCAGCTCAGGTCGCCGATGACCAGCGGGCCGAACTCGACGATGTCGAAGCGGGCCGCGAAGGACCGGTGCGGGTCCACGACGTCCATCCGGCTCGCGTAGTAGCGCGCGTCGAGTTCCTGACGTGCCTCGTCGACGTCCCCGGTCGTAAAAGAGCTCCCACCCACGATGCGAAAGATAATTCATATGACGGACCTGCCCGGGACGGGCAGGATGCCCGGCATGCCACGACCACAGGGTTTTTCGTACGAGGCGCGCAAGGACGGCTCCGTCGTCCTCACCCACCAGGGGCGGGCCGCCGGGGTGCTGCGCGGCGCCCGGGCGGCGAGGTTCCTGGCCGAGGCGGAGTCCGGCGACCTTCAGCTGCTGATGGCCCGCTGGACCGGGGCGTACCGTTTCGGCAACGAGCGGCAGGCGCGGAACCACCCCCGTAACCAGGGTGGCCGAACCCGCCGTGGGTAAGGGAACGGCAAAGGGACCCGGATCGTTGAGCCTGGCATGACCGCAATGACCCCCGGCTCGAACCTCCCGCTCACCGGCCCCCGCGTGGCGGTGGACGTCGCCGCTCCCGTGCGGCTCGACGTCTCGGGCCTGCTGCTCGGCGCCAACGGCAAGGTGCGCTCGGACGACGACTTCATCTTCTACAACCAGCCCGCGGGCCCCGGTGTCACCTACCGCTCCGGCGGCGGCACGGCGCCGGACGCGATCCTGGTGGACACCGGCGGCCTGCCCGCCGGCATCGAGAGGATCGTGGTCACGGCCAGCCCGGACGCCGCAGGACAGACCTTCCAGGGCATCGAGCCCACCGCGACCGTCCGCGACGCCGACAGCGGCGCGGTCATCGCCACCTTCACCCCGCCCCAGCTGGCCACCGAGACGGCCCTGGTGGTCGTCGAGATCTACCTGCGCAACGGCGCGTGGAAGGTCCGCGCCGTCGGCCAGGGGTACGCGAACGGCCTGGCCGGCATCGCGACCGACTTCGGCGTGAGCGTGGACGAGGAGCCCGCCGCCGCCCCGGCCGCCGCCCCCGTGGCCCCGGCGCCCGTGGCCCCGCCCGCGCAGACCCTGCCCTCCTTCACTCCCCCGCCGATGCCGCCGGCCCCGCCGGTGGACCCGCGGCTCGCCGCCGCCGCCCCGGCCGCCGCCCCGGCCCCCTCGGGCAAGATCAACCTCGACAAGGGCCGGGTCAACCTCCAGAAGAACCAGACGGTGTCGCTGGTCAAGGGCGGCCGTCCGCTGCTCTCCCAGGTGAAGATGGGCCTCGGCTGGGAGCCCGCGTACCGGGGCAAGGACATCGACCTGGACGCCTCGGTCATCGCGTACGGCCCCCAGCGCAACCACCTGGACAGCTGCTACTTCGGCAAGCTGACCATCCTCGGCGGGTCGGTCCGCCACTCCGGGGACAACCTGACGGGCGAGGGCGCGGGCGACGACGAGGTCATCACCGTCGACCTGGGTCGGCTGCCGGCCGACGCCACCGGGCTCGTGTTCACGGTGAACTCCTTCTCCGGACAGAAGTTCACCGAGGTCGCCAAGGCGTACTGCCGGCTGATGGACGCGGCGACCGGCGAGGAGCTGGTGCGCTTCGACCTGACCTCCGCCGAGCCGCAGACCGGCGTGATGATGGCCAAGCTCATCAAGCAGTTCTCCGGCGAGTGGGAGATGACGGCGATGGGCGAGTTCGTGAAGTCCCGGACGGTCCGGGGCATGGTGAAGCCGGCCGCCCAGTCGCTCTGAGCGGCCGGTCCGCGCGCGGCCGTCAGAACAGCGCGCTGTAGGCGTTGAGGGCGGGCTGGCCGCCGAGGTGGGCGTAGAGCACGGTCGCGTCGCGCGCGATCTCGCCCCGGTCCACCAGGTCGATCAGCCCGGCCATCGACTTCCCCTCGTAGACGGGGTCGGTGATCATGCCCTCGGTGCGGGCGGCGAGCCGCATCGCGTCGAGGGTGGCCTCGTCCGGGACGCCGTAGACGCCGGCGTGGTAGCGGTCGTCCAGCTCGACCTCGGCGTCGGCGACCTCGCGCTCGACGCCGATGAGGGCGGCGGTGGAGCGGGCGATCCGGGTGATCTGCTCCTGGGTCTCGGCGGGCTTCGCGGAGGCGTCGATCCCGATGATCCGGCGCGGCCGGGCGCCCTCCTCGGAGAGCGCGGCGAAGCCGGCGACCATCCCGGCCTGGGTCGAACCGGTCACCGAGCAGACGACGACGGTGTCGAAGAAGACGCCGAGCTCCCGCTCCTGCTCGGCCACCTCGTAGGCCCAGTGGGCGAAGCCGAGGCCGCCGAGCGGGTGGTCGGAGGCGCCGGCCGGGATCGCGTACGGCTTCCCGCCGCCCTCCTCGACCTCGCGCAGCGCCTGCTCCCAGCTCTCCTTGAAGCCGATCCCGAAGCCGGCCCGCACCAGCCGCACGTCGGCGCCGGCGAGCCGGCTGATCAGGATGTTGCCGACCTTGTCGTAGACGGCGTCGGGCCACTCGACCCAGCTCTCCTGCACCAGCACGCACCGGAGTCCGGCGCGGGCGGCGACGGCGGCGACCTGGCGGGTGTGGTTGGACTGCACGCCGCCGATGGAGACGAGGGTGTCGCAGCCCTGCGCGAGGGCGTCGGCGACCAGGTACTCCAGCTTGCGGGTCTTGTTCCCGCCGTACGCGACACCGGAGTTGCAGTCCTCGCGCTTCGCCCAGAGGGAGGCCCCGCCGAGGTGGTGGGCGAGCCGTTCCATCGGATGGACCGGGGAGGGCCCGAAGAGGAGCGGATAGCGGTCGAAGTCGGTGATCGGCACGGGCGGCTCTCCTGGGGTGACGGACGGGACGGCAAGGCTTGCGGCTCCGGGGCCGGCGGTGCGGCGGGAGCGCGGGTCACGGCTCCGCGGGCCGGCGGTGCGGCAGGAGCGCGGGTCACGGCTCCGCGGGCGCGGGGATGCCGGTGACCTCGGCGACCTCGGTGGCGTCGTCGGCGAGCTGTTCGAGCGCGGCCCAGATCTCGCTGGTGATCCGGACGGCCTCCTCCGCGTCCCCGGCGGCGCAGGCGTCGATGAGGCGGGCGTGGAGCTCGGCGGAGCCGCAGCTGCCGGAGTCCCCGAAGAGCCGGCGTTCGACCCGGCGGATCAGCGGGGTGTAGCGGTCGATGGTGGCGGCGGCCGCGTGGTTGCCGCTGGCGCCGACGAGGACCTGGTGCAGTTCGTCGTCGGCGGCGAGGGCGGCCTCGACGTCGGAGGCGCGGACGGCTGCGGCGAACCGCTCGTTGGCCTCGCGCATGGCGCGGATGGCCTCGGGGCCGAGCAGCGGCACGGCGGTGCGGGCGGCGAGTTCGTGCATGACCCGCACCACGGAGGCGGCGTCCCGGACGATCCGGGTGACCGGCCGGGTGACCCGGGTGTAGCTCTGCGGCTTGGTCTCGACGAGGCCCTCGACGGTGAGCCGGGCCAGGGCGTCGCGGACGGGCGCGCGGGAGAGGCCGAGGCGGTCGGCGAGGTCGGCGTCCTTGAGAAGGGCGCCGGGCGCGAGGTCACCGCGCACGATCGCCTCGCGCAGCGACTCGTAGGCCCGGTCGCGCAAGAGGGTCCGGCCCACGGGCCGCAGAGCGTCGTCCATGGACTGACAGGTTAGATGTCAGTCCATGGAGCCGACAGGGGATCAGGGAACCTGGCGGGAACCCGTCGTGAACCCGACGCGAATCCTCACGGCTTCCACGCGGGAGCGGGAGGCCCGCGCGGGCGTCAGCGGCGGGGCTGGCGACGCCAGGGACCGGTGATCGCGACCATGATGCCCGGGGTCTGGATGGAGGCGTACAGGGTGTCCCCGTCGGGCGAGAAGACGACCCCGGTGAACTCGCTGTCGTTGAGGTCGTTGCGGGCGATCGGGTAGGTGCGGCCCGAGTCGGTCGCGCCGAAGAGGTGCGACACGCCCTCGCCGTCCTCCGCGATGACGAGCCCGCCGTACGGCGAGACCGTGATGTTGTCCGGACCGTCGTAGGCGCCGTCCTCCTCGGGCGCCGGGTTCAGGCCGAGCAGCACCTTGAGGGTGAGCGTGCGGCGCTTGGGGTCGTAGAACCAGACCTGGCCGTCGTGGGCCGCGCCGGGGCTCTCCTCACGGGCGTACGAGGAGACGACGTAGGCGCCGCCGTCCGCCCACCACATGCCCTCCAGCTTCCGGGCCCGGGTGACCCGGCCGTCGGCGAACTGCCGGCGGACCGGAGTGGTGCGGGCGTCGCGGTCGGGGACGTCCACCCAGTCGACGCCGTAGACGGTGCCGATGCGGGTGGCGCGGGAGAGGTCGTCGACGAACCGGCCGGCGGAGTCGACGCACCGGAAGGCCTGGAGGACGCCGGCGTCGTCGGCGAGGGTGCGCAGCCGGCCCCGGCCGTGCTCGAAGCCCTGCGGCGGGACCCAGCGGAAGAGGAGGCCGTTGGGGCCGGAGGCGTCCTCGGTGAGGTAGGCGGGGCCGCGCTTGGGGTCGATGACGACGGCCTCGTGGTCGTACCGGCCGAAGAACTTCAGGGGCTGGGGGTCGAGGTTGGCCCGGCGGTCGCGCGGGTCGACCTCGAAGACGTACCCGTGGTCCTTGGTCATGCCGTTCTTGCCGGCGAGGTCGGAGTTCTCCTCGCAGGTCAGCCAGGTGCCCCAGGCGGTGCGGCCGCCGGCGCAGTTGGTGGAGGTGCCGGAGATGCCGACCCACTCGGCGACGGTGCCGTCGCGGTGCACCTCGACGACGGTGCAGCCGCCGGCCGCGGCCGGGTCGTAGACGAGGCCCTCGGTGAGCGGGACCGGGTGCTCCCACTTGGCGCGGTCGCCCTTGAGCTCGTGGTTGTAGACGAGGTACGTGGCGCCGCGCGGGCCGGCGAAGGTGGCGGCGCCGTCGTGGTTGGAGGGGGTGAACTCGCCGGTCTCCAGGCGGGTGACGCCGGTGCGGGTGACGACGCGGTAGGCGAAGCCCTCGGGGAGGGCGAGGATGCCGTCGGGGTCGGCGACGAGCGGACCGTAGCCGAGGCGGTGGTGGCCGTGGCCGTCGTGGCCGTGGCCGTCGTCGTGGCCGTGCCCGCCGTGGTCGCGGTCGTCGCTCGCGAGGGCCTCGGGGGCGGTGGCGAGCACACCGACGGCGCCGGTGAGGGCGAAGCCCGCGACGGCGGACTTCCGGGTGAACTCTCTGCGGTTGAGCGCCATGGCGTCTGGTTTCTCCCCTGCTGATGGCCGGATGTCGCGCACACCATCGCGCGCCCACGGGAACGGTGGCTGAACGGCGGGGGAACGGCCGCGGAGCGCCTCCCCGGGACCCGGGAAAGGCGC
>NZ_JBHTST010000095.1:0-32295 GCF_042794995.1 Streptomyces sp. NPDC056503 | reverse complement strand
GGCGCGCACCCGGGACGTCCGGGTCCGCGCCCCTTCGGCGTGGGATGGTGCGCCTACCAGGCGGCCGCCTTCGTCCGCGACTCGCTCGGCAGCAGCAGCCAGAGCGCCAGGTAGAGCACGAACTGGGGGCCGGGCAGCAGGCACGAGGCCAGGAAGATCACCCGCATCGTCAGGGCGGAGGTGCCGAAGCGCCGGGCGAGCGCCGCGCACACACCGCCGAGCATCCGGCCTTCGCGGGGGCGGACAAGTGCGGCCATGGTGGCTCCTTCGTCGATTCCGGAAGCCTCTCCTTCGGGCTTCCCGATGACTCCATGGTGCCGATTCGTCCGTACTTTCGGCGTCGGTCTAGCGGGCGATCGGGACCCTTGAAATCCTCGGGGTGCGACCCTGATCCGACTCGCTCCCGATCCGGAGCCGACCCTGACCCAGACCCTGATCCCGACCCCGACCCCGACCCTCGGGGGACTCCCGGCGGCGCCGCATCCGGGTCCGTGCCGCGGGCACCACCAGGAGATGCGCCAGCGCCACCCCGAGGGTGTTCAGGAGCACCGAGTCCACGTCCACGACCTGCCCCGGCACCGCCGTCTGCAGCAGTTCGAGGGCGAGCGACACCAGCGCCCCGGCCGCCGTCGTCCGGGTCAGCGAGCCCCACGGCGAGGCGTCGAGCCGCCCGTCGCACATCGGGAGCAGCACCCCGAGCGGGGCGAGCAGCAGCAGTCCCGCGGCGATCTGCCGGGCCGCCGCGGCGGGCCCGAGCGCCAGATCGGCGCGGAGCCCGGCCAGCGGCACCGTGTTCGGGGCGGTCACCCAGGCGACGTCCCGTGGGAGCAGGCCGACCCAGGCGACGAGCAGCAGATGCGCGATCAGGAGCACGAACCCGATCACGCGGACGACCACGGCGGCGTTCCCGCCCGAACCTTGACGCTGCACGCCCCCCAAGACGCCGCCCGCGCCGCGATCGGTTCCGCTTCAGCCCGCCGGCGTCGGCGCGGCCACGGTGGGCGGGGCCGACTCGGGCCGCTCCCGCAGCTCCGTCGTACAGCGGTAGCGCTTCGGCGGGTACGCCCCCGGGCCCGCGAGGAGCACCATGTGACCGCCCGTGCCCGCCGAGCTCTCCGCGAAGGTGCACACCAGCTGCGACAGCGCCGCCGGAGCCAGGTCCTCCGGCTGCCGGCTCAGCCGCAGCGTGCCCTCCGGATCGCCCGCCCGGCCGCCCGCCACCTTCAGCGGAGCCCGTACCGCCGTGGTGAAACCGGCCTGCCGCTCGGCCTCCGAGGGCTCCGCGAGCAGCTGCGCGAGCAGCGCCGACGCCGTCCGCACCGGATCGCCGCTCGCCTTGTCCTCCGGCTGCGGCGACCTGCGGTCCACCGGCTCCAGCTGCGAGCCGCACACCAGGAAGGCCCGCACCGGGACCCCCGACGCGGGCGCCGGCGTCTCCGGCACGTTGCACGGCACCCGGGACGGGGCCGGTCCCGCGTCCACCGGCACCGAGGTCGTCCTGATCCCGCAGCCGGTGACCAGCACGGCGAGCGCCGCCACCGCGGCCGTACGCAGCCTCACGCGTCCACCTCTTCGCCCTGCCGGGTGCCGGTGCCCAGGTCGCGGGCGACCGCCGACGCGTCCCGGGGCAGCCGCAGCACGAACACCGCGCCGTCCACCGCGCCGTCCCCGTCCACCGAGTTGGCGGCGGAGATCGTCCCGCCGTGGATCAGCGCGTTCTCCATGGCGATCGACAGACCGAGACCGGACCCGTCGGAGCGGGGCCGCTGCGCGCTCGCCTTGTAGAAGCGGTCGAAGACGTGCGGAAGCACCTCCGCGGGGATGCCCGGCCCGTGGTCGCGCACGGAGATGACCAGGTCCTCCTCCCCGTCGGGCCCCGGCTCGGTGCGGACCGAGACCCGCACCGGGGAACCGCCGTGCTTCAGCGCGTTCCCGATCAGGTTCGCCAGGATCACGTCGAGCCGGCGCGGGTCGAGCCGGCAGACGACGCCGCGCTCCGCGTCCAGGTCCACCGCGTCCAGCCAGGCCCGCGCGTCGATGCACGCGGTGATCTGGTCGGCGATGTCCACGTCGTCCAGGACCAGCCGGGCGGTGCCCGCGTCGAAGCGGGTCACCTCCATCAGGTTCTCCACCAGGTTGTTGAGCCGCCGGGTCTCGGAGACCACCAGCGCCACCGCGGGGGCGATCATCGGGTCCAGGGTGTCCTGCTCGTCCTCCAGGACCTCCGTCACCGCCGTCAGCGCGGTCAGCGGGGTCCGCAGCTCGTGCGACATGTCGGCGACGAACCGCCGGGAGGACTCCTCCCGGGCGCTCATGTCCGCCACCTTCTTCTGGAGGTTCTCCGCCGCGCTGTTGAACGTCCGCGACAGATCGGACAGTTCGTCCGCGCCGGAGACCCGCAGCCGGGTGTCCAGCTTGCCCTCGCCGAGCTGCCGCGCGGCCTCGCCGAGCCGCCGCACCGGCCGCAGCACGGTCGAGGCGGCCACCTGGGCCAGCAGCACCGAACCGATCACCGCGAGCCCGGTCGCGATCCCCAGCGACCACGACAGCGAGTTGAGGTCCGCCTTCTCGGCCGCCAGCGACTTGAACATGTAACCGGCCGGACCGCCGCCGTCGATCCGCGTCCCGCCCACCAGGTACGGCGTCCCGCCCCGCTCGGTGCGCTGCCAGAACAGGTGGTACGGGTACGGGTCGGCGTCCGTCACCGCGCGCCGGGTGTCCACCGCCTCCCGCAGCGACACCGGCACGTCGGCCAGCGTGAAGACGTCCGGGTCCGAGGCGACCACGACCGGCTTGCCCGCGGCCCGCTCGCCGAGCAGCAGCACCTGGTAGCCGGCGCTGCCCGCCGTCATCTCCTCGGCGGTACGCCGCAGATCCTCCTGCGTCGGCCGCAGCGGCAGCGTCGCCACCCGGTTCTGCATCTCCTGCCGGAAGCCGTTCAGCGCGCTGTCCTGGGTGCGCTTGAGCACCGCCTCCCGGTTCAGCCAGTACGCGATCCCCGAAGCCGACACCGCCGCCGTCAGCGCCACCAGCGCGAACACCACGACCAGCCGCAGGCGCAGGCTGGAGAGGCGCAGCCGTGCGAAGACCCCCCTGTTCCCCTTGGTCACGCAGGAACGTCCAGCCGGTATCCGACACCCCGCACCGTACGGATCAGGGTCGGCGAGGACGGCACGTCCTCCACCTTCGCCCGCAGCCGCTGCACACAGGCGTCCACCAGGCGCGAGTCGCCCAGGTAGTCGTGCTCCCACACCAGCCGCAGCAACTGCTGCCGGGACAGCGCCTGCCCGGGCCGCCGGCTCAGTTCGAGCAGCAGCCGCAGCTCCGTCGGCGTCAGCTGGAGGTCCTGGCCGTTCTTCGTGACGGTCATCGCGGCCCGGTCGATCACCAGCGAGCCGAAGCTCGCCGAGTCCGTCGACTCCCGTTCGCCGCGCCGCAGCACCGCCCGGATCCGGGCGTCGAGGACCCGCCCCTGCACCGGCTTCACCACGTAGTCGTCGGCGCCCGACTCCAGGCCCACGACGACGTCGATGTCGTCGCTGCGCGCGGTGAGCAGGATGATCGGCAGCTGGTCGGTGCGGCGGATCCGCCGGCACACCTCGAACCCGTCGATGCCGGGCAGCATCACGTCGAGCACGACCAGGTCCGGCCGGTGCTCCTTGAGCAACTGCAGGCCGTCCTCGCCCGACGCGGCGGTGGCCACCCGGTGGCCCTGCCGGGACAGGGAGAGTTCGAGGGCCGTGCGGATGGCGTCGTCGTCCTCGATCAGCAACAGAAAAGGCACGGACGTCATTCTGGCTCATGAGCCGTCCGAGTTCGACCGCCCGGAGGCGCGCTTCCGTCCCCGGCCCTGTGACACGTCTGTGACAGTCGGCGGACAACGCCATGAAGTCCGCCGGGCAAGCTTCTTGGCACACGGACCGAAACACACACTCCGACCGACAGGGGGGCGCGAGATGAACGCACTGCACGGCACCACCTCCAGCGCAGTCGTCACGCGGCTCCACGACGTCGTGCGGAGCACCGAGAAGTCCGGGGGTGCGAACGGACGGGGGTGCGTTCGTACCGTCGGGCGTCAGCGCAAGGCGCCGTACATGGTCGCCGTCGCTGACGGGGGAGCGGTGTACGGGGAGGCCACGGGGGAGCGTTCCTGTTCGGAGGCCGAGTTCACGGCCTACGTCCAGGAGCGCCGGGCCTCCCTGTACGCCACCGCCTACCACCTGACCGGTGACCGTTTCGAGGCCGAGGACCTGCTCCAGAGCGCGCTGTTCTCCACGTACCGCGCCTGGGAGCGGATCAGCGACAAGGCCGCCGTCGGCGGCTACCTGCGCCGCACGATGACCAATCTGCACATCAGCGCCTGGCGCCGGCGCAAGGTCAACGAGTACCCGACCGAGGAGCTGCCGGAGACGGTCGGCGAGACGGACGCGATGCGCGGCACCGAGCTGCGCGCGGTGCTGTGGCAGGCCCTGGCCCGCCTGCCCGAGCTCCAGCGGACCATGCTGGTGCTGCGTTACTACGAGGGTCGGACCGATCCGGAGATCGCGGAGATCCTGGACATCAGTGTCGGCACGGTGAAGTCGAGCATCTGGCGGTCGCTGCGGCGGCTGCGCGAGGACGAGGTGCTGAGCTTCGGCCGTGACCAGGAGGAGTCCTTCGGCGAGTTGGTCGCCTGAGGATCGGGGGGACACGGGGGAGGCCCCACGGGGGAAACGGGGCCACGGGGGAAACAGCGAAGCGGGTCGTACGAGTCCGGGGGGTCTCGTACGGCCCGCTTCGTGCGTGTGTCAGCGGCTCGCCGGGGTGCGGTGGCGGCCCGCCGCCGCGGCGGCGAGGCGGCCGAGGGCCTCCGGCTTGGCGCAGGGGTGGGCGCCGAGGGCGGTCTGGCGGGTGACGATGGCCCGCTCGGCGCGCATCAGGCGCCAGCCGCGGCGCAGCAGGAAGGGGACCGACTTGCGGCCCTCCCGCAGGTCGCGCAGGAGGCGGCGGCGGAAGGTGGTGGACGGGCGGCCGCGCAGGCAGAGCGCGTCGGCCAGCACGTCGAGCTCCCGGCAGCGGGTGACGATCTCGGCGGCGAAGATGCCCTCGGCGATGAAGAGCGGGGTCCGCTCGATGTCGAGGCGGTCGCTGCCGGTGCGGGAGCTGGTGGAGATGTCGTACACCGGAACGTCGGTCCGGCCCGTACGGCACAGTGCGACGATCGCGGCGACGGCGGCGTCCGCGTCCCAGGAGAGCGGGGAGTCCCAGTCGATGTCGCTGCTGCCGACGACGAGTGGGAGCGACGGGTCGTCGGCTTCCTTGTAGAAGTCGTCGAGGCGCAGGACCGGGAGGCCGGTGACGGCGGCGAGGGACGACTTGCCGGAGCCGGAGGGGCCCGCGAGCAGGACGACCCGGGTCGGGATCGGTTGGGAACTCACGGAACACCAGTGTGAGGCATTACCCCGTCCAGGGGACCACCGAGGAGGGCTGTTGGTATCGAGCATCACACCTCCACTACTGTCGGTGGCCGCTCGCTCACCCCTCGGAAGGACCCCCATGGCGCGTCACGCAGAGCCGAAGGCCCCCCGCCGCGGCTTCCTGTTCCAGGCCGGTCTCGGCGTCACCGCGGCCGGTGCCGCCGTGTTCGGGGCGGCGGCCGCCGCCCAGGCCGCGCCGGGCACCGCGGTGCCGCTGCCGGTGGACTCGCTGACCCGCACCGACGCCGGCGCGGCCGGCGCGGGCGCCCTGGCCGGCGTCACCCACGGGCTGGGCCCGCTGACCCGGCTCCAGCTCGACCCGCTGGCGAAGACCGGCGTCGACCCGCTCGCCAACGGCGTCGGCACCCAGATCGCCGACTTCAAGCCGGTCGGCACCGACGTGGTGACCGGCCACGTCACGGAGGGCGGGGCGGTGGCCGACCTGCCGGTCGCCGGCCCGCTGACGCAGAAGCTGCTGCCGTAGGGACGGTCCGGCCCGTGCCCCTCAGTGCCTCGCGCGGCGCAGCCAGCCCAGTGCCCCGCGGGGCTCGGGCGCCCGCATCGGGCTGTCGGGGTTCCGGCCGGTGCTGTGCGGCCGCACGTCCTTCAGGCGCGCGGTCCAGGGCGCGTCCGCCACGGACAGGTAGACGAGGAGCGGGCCTTCGGGCAGCGGCAGGGTCTCCTTGCGCGCGCCGATCTCGTTGACGGCTCCTTCGGGCCTCGGAAGCGTGGTGGGGTCCGTGTGCCCCGCCAGCCGGTAGAAGTGGACGATGAGGTTGCTGCTGCCCTGGTAGTCGAAGGTGACGTCGGCCGTCCCCCCGGTGTGGAGCAGTACCTCGGGGCCCCAGCTCTCCAGTCGGCTCTCCGACAGGCGCCGGGCCTCCGCCAGTGGCAGGATCCGCACCTGCCAGGAGCCGGGCGCCTCCAGCCGCAGGCGCAGGCGTCCGTGCTCGGGGACGGAGGTGAGCACGCGGCCCCGGAAGTTCTTCTCCGTGCTGCTGACGAGGGAACGCCCCTTGGTGTTGGCGTCGTCGAGGGGCCACAGCCCCGTGTAACCCTCTCCCTTCACGGCCAGTTCGACCATGACGGGGCCGGGCGGGAGGTCCTTCACGGTGATCACGTCGTTGTTCCGGCCGGAGGCACCGCGCGGCTTGAAGACGGGCCCGCACGTCCAGACCGACGGGTCGGGCCGCGGCGCGGGCGGGGCGGACGCCGGCCGGCCCTCGGCCTTGGCCTGCCGCTGGGCCGCGGCGACGGCCCTGATCTCGGCTTCGGTCATGTCCAGGAGCTGGTCACGGGTGAGGCGCAGCCCCTGCGCCGGGGCCTCAGCCTGGGGCGGGGTCTCCGTCTGCGCCGGGGCCTCCGCCTGGGATGGGGTCTCCGTCCGGGGGGGATCGGCGGGCGCGGCGGGAGCCGGGATCCGGTACGGAACCTCCTGCGGCTCCTCGCCCACGTCCACCCCGTGGTCCACCGCCAGGCCGGTCAGCCCGTCGACGTACCCCTGGCCCACCGCGCGGAACTTCCAGCCGCCCGAGCGGCGGTACAGCTCCGCGACGACCATCGCCGTCTCGGCGCCCGCGTCGGTGACCTCGTACGCCACGACCGTCCCGCCGTCCGGCCCGAAGACCTCCACGGACAGGGCGCGCGCGTCTCGCAGGGCGCCCTCCTCCGTCGACACGACGACGAGGACGCGGGTGACGGTCTCCTCGACGTCCGTGAGGTCGGCGTCCAGCCACACCGTGCCGTCCTCGCCCCCGGCGAGTCGTACCGCGCCCGAAGGGTGCGCCGGAGCGCCGTCGAACACGATGTCGGCGTCCCCCCGGACCCTGCCCTGCTCCGTCACGAGCAGCGCCGCGACGTCCACCCCGCTCCGGACGGCGACACGCAGCGCCGCCGTCGGGACGAAGGCGTTGTCTCCCTTGATCAATCCCCTCAGCATGACCGGATCATCCGGTCCCTCACGGGCATGCGCAAGGCCCCCGGGTGCGGACACCCGGGGGCCTCGCGCGGACGGGGCTAGTACGAGGAGCCGGAGGCGCCCAGCGAGCCCGTCGGGTGCCAGACGGTCTTCGTCTCCAGGAAGGCCGTCATGCGGTCCGTGC
Source organism: Streptomyces sp. NPDC056503 (assembly GCF_042794995.1). Lineage (NCBI taxonomy): Bacteria > Bacillati > Actinomycetota > Actinomycetes > Kitasatosporales > Streptomycetaceae > Streptomyces > Streptomyces sp. NPDC056503. Next base: position 24,737 of record NZ_JBHTST010000095.1, on the reverse strand, counting down.
CGGGGGACTTGGCGAAGTCCTCGGTACGGCGGCGCAGGACGCGCTTCAGGTTGCCCGCCGCCGCGATCTCCAGCTCCTTGGCCAGCTCGGCGCCGGCGCCGGTCAGGTCGATCGCGTTGACGTCGAGGTGGGCCGCGAGGTGCGGGCCCATCTCGGACGCCTTGCCGGAGAGGATGTTGACCACGCCGCCGGGAAGGTCGGAGGTGGCCAGGACCTCGCCCAGGGAGAGGGCGGGGAGCGGGGCCTTCTCGGAGGCGATGACGACGGCCGTGTTGCCGGTCGCGATGACCGGGGCGATCACCGAGACCAGGCCCAGGAAGGACGACTCCTGGGGGGCGATCACGGTGACGACGCCGGTCGGCTCCGGGGTGGAGAGGTTGAAGTAGGGGCCGGCGACCGGGTTGGCGCCGCCGACGACCTGGGAGATCTTGTCCGTCCAGCCCGCGTACCAGACCCAGCGGTCGATCGCCGCGTCGACCTGGACGGCCGCCTTCGACTTCGACAGGCCCTCGGCGTCCGCGACCTCGCGGACGAACTGCTCCCGGCGGCCCTCCAGCATCTCGGCGACGCGGTAGAGGATCTGGCCGCGCAGGTACGCGGTCGCGCCCGCCCAGCCGCCCTGGGCCTTGCGCGCGGCGACGACCGCGTCACGGGCGTCCTTGCGGGAGGACAGGGGGGCGTTCGCCAGCCAGTCGCCCTTGGAGTCTGTCACCTCGTACACCCGGCCGCTCTCGGAGCGGGGGAACTTGCCCCCGACGTACAGCTTGTAGGTCTTGAAGACGCCCAGACGGTTCTGCTCGGACTTCTCAGACATCGAGGTAGGCCTCCAGACCGTGACGGCCGCCCTCGCGGCCGAAGCCCGACTCCTTGTAGCCGCCGAAGGGCGAGGTCGGGTCGAACTTGTTGAACGTGTTGGCCCAGACGACGCCCGCGCGGAGCTTGCTCGCGACCGCGAGGATGCGGGAGCCCTTCTCCGTCCAGATGCCGGCGGAGAGGCCGTACTGGCTGTTGTTGGCCTTCGCGACGGCCTCGTCGGGCGTGCGGAAGGTCAGCACCGACAGGACCGGGCCGAAGACCTCGTCACGGGCGATGGTGTGCGCCTGGGTGACGTTGGTGAAGAGCGTCGGCGCGAACCAGTAGCCCGCCTCCGGGAGGTCGCAGGCGGCGGTCCAGCGCTCCGCGCCCTCCGCCTCGCCCCGCTCGACCAGGGAGGTGATCCGGGAGAGCTGCTCCTCGGAGTTGATGGCGCCGATGTCGGTGTTCTTGTCGAGCGGGTCGCCGAGGCGGAGCGTCGACAGGCGGCGCTTGAGGCTGTCGAGCAGCTCGTCCTGGATCGACTCCTGGACCAGGAGGCGGGAGCCCGCGCAGCAGACCTGGCCCTGGTTGAAGAAGATGCCGTTGACGATGCCCTCGACGGCCTGGTCGACGGGGGCGTCGTCGAAGACGATGTTGGCGCCCTTGCCGCCCAGCTCCAGGGTCACCTTCTTGTCGGTGCCGGCGACCGTGCGGGCGATCTGCTTGCCGACGGCGGTCGAGCCGGTGAAGGCGACCTTGTTCACGTCCGGGTGCGCGACCAGGGCGGCGCCGGCGTCCCCGTAGCCGGGGAGGATGTTGACGACGCCCTTCGGCAGGCCCGCCTGGCGGCAGATGTCCGCGAAGAAGAGGGCCGAGAGCGGGGTGGTCTCGGCCGGCTTCAGGACGACGGTGTTGCCGGTCGCGAGCGCGGGGGCGATCTTCCACGCCAGCATCAGCAGCGGGAAGTTCCAGGGGATGACCTGGCCGGCCACGCCCAGCGGACGCGGGTTCGCGCCGTAGCCCGCGTGGTCGAGCTTGTCGGCCCAGCCCGCGTAGTAGAAGAAGTGGGCGGCGACCAGGGGGAGGTCCGCGTCGCGGGTCTCCTTGATCGGCTTGCCGTTGTCCAGGGTCTCCAGGACGGCCAGCTCGCGGCTGCGCTCCTGGATGATCCGGGCGATCCGGAAGAGGTACTTGGCGCGCTCGGAGCCGGGCAGCGCGGACCACTTCTCGAAGGCCCTGCGGGCGGCCGCGACCGCGCGGTCCACGTCCGCCTCGCCCGCCTGGGCGATCTCGGAGAGGACCTCCTCGGAGGAGGGGGAGACGGTCTTGAAGACCTTGCCGTCGGCCGCGTCGGTGAACTCGCCGTCGATGAACAGGCCGTAGCTCGGAGCGATGTCGACGACCGCGCGCGACTCGGGCGCGGGGGCGTACTCGAAGGGGGAGGTCATGTCGATCAGTCCACCGTCACGTAATCGGGGCCGGAGTAGTGGCCGGTGGCCATCTTCTGGCGCTGCATCAGCAGGTCGTTGAGCAGGCTGGAGGCGCCGAACCGGAACCAGTGGTTGTCCAGCCAGTCCGCGCCCGCCGTCTCGTTGACCAGCACCAGGAACTTGATGGCTTCCTTGGTGTTGCGGATGCCGCCGGCCGGCTTCACGCCGATCTGCACGCCGGTCTGCGCGCGGAAGTCGCGCACCGCCTCCAGCATGAGCAGGGTGTTCGCCGGGGTGGCGTTGACCGCGACCTTGCCGGTCGAGGTCTTGATGAAGTCGGCGCCGGCCATCATGCCGAGCCAGGAGGCGCGGCGGATGTTGTCGTACGTGGACAGCTCGCCGGTCTCGAAGATCACCTTGAGGCGGGCGCGGTCGCCGCACTCGGCCCTGATCGCGGCGATCTGCTCGTAGACCTCCAGGTAGCGGCCGGCGAGGAAGGCGCCACGGTCGATGACCATGTCGATCTCGTCGGCGCCGGCGGCGATCGCGTCGGCGGTGTCGGCCAGCTTCACCGGGAGGGCGGCGCGGCCCGCCGGGAAGGCGGTGGCGACCGAGGCGACCTTGACGTCCGAGCCCGCGAGGGCGGCCTTGGCGGTGGCCACCATGTCGGGGTAGACGCAGACGGCGGCGGTCGTCGGGGTCGTGCGGTCGGTCGGATCGGGGCGGACGGCCTTGGCGGCGAGGGCCCGGACCTTGCCCGGGGTGTCCGCGCCTTCGAGCGTGGTCAGGTCGATCATGGAGATGGCCAGGTCGATGGCGTACGCCTTGGACGTGGTCTTGATCGAACGGGTGCCGAGGGACGCGGCGCGCGCCTCCAGGCCCACGGCGTCGACGCCGGGCAGCCCGTGGAGGAAGCGGCGCAGCGTGCTCTCGGACGCGGTCACGTCGGCGAAAGCTGCTGCTGCGGATGCAGTGGTGGGCATGGTCACCAGTCGAGCATATCTACGCGCGTAGCGACCTGTACAGGGGAGGGTGTCCGAGGAGGGGTGTCGTGCGTCTCGTCGTCCGCCCCGCGCGGAGGGGGCCGGTGCGGTCGTGACGGCTGTCGCATGCCTGTGACACGGAGCGGACCGCTCCCCCATACAAGATCTTTAGATTCTTTATCAGCAGCCAGCGAGAACTCACCGGCCCTCCCCGATCGAGACATCAGCCAGGCATGCGGCTCTTCTTTCATCCGCCACCGAATCTTCTCGGGAGTCGTTATGCGCACCGCCCTTCGCACCGCCCTCGCCACCGCGCTCGTCGCCGGCGTCGTCGCGACCCCGGTCCTCACCGCCGGCAGCGCCTTCGCCGCCGGTACGGGCCCGGCGCCGACCGCGACCGCCACCGCGACCGCGAAGGCCGCCGCGACCGCGAAGGCCGCCGCGCCGGCTGCTGCCACCACCACCGCCCCCGCCGCCCCGGCCACCACCGCCCCGGCCGCCAAGCCCGCCGCCGACACCGCCCCCGACGCCGACGTCCTGGTCCGTACCGTGGAGCTCTCCGGCGGCCTGACCGCCAAGGTCTACGACAAGGGCACCCAGCACCGGTACTTCACCGCCACCGTCCTGCGCGGCACCACGGTGCTGGGCGAGCTGAAGGCCGGCGGCGGCCACGCCGGCGAGGAGACCAAGGTCTTCGCCGGGTACGCGGTGACCCTGGACGCCGACGGCGAGGTGACCGCCGTGGAGGCGGGCGTCGAGCACGCCACGCTGGTCCGCACCGAGAAGCTGCTCACCGGCACCATCGCCAAGATCTACAAGCTCAAGGAGCAGAACTACTTCGCCGAGCTCTTCCGCGACGGCCACAAGGTCGGCGAGCTCCACGCGGTCACCCGCTCCGTCGCCGGCCAGGACAACGGCGAGTACCTCGTCCTCAACCCCGACGGCTCGATCCACAACTGGATCGGCAACTCCGCCCCCGCCAAGCCCGGCCAGTACCGCCTCGCGGACGGCACGATCGTCGAGGTCGGCGAGAAGGACGGCTACTACGGCCTCCGCTCCGCCACCTCCGGGAGTGGCGGCTTCATCTACCTCAAGGGCGGAGACCGCAAGGTCTACTTCTTCGGCAAGGCCGTCGTCGTCCTGGAGTCGCCCGGCACCTTCGCCGCGTACGTTCCGGGCGCCGCGAAGCAGTCCGCGCCCGTGCCGGTGACCTCCCAGCCGGTCACCCCGCCGCCGGCGGAGGTCCTGGACGGGCCGATCGTCATCGGGAAGTGCACGGTCACCCAGGAGATCCGTTCCTCCTTCGGCGCGGACTGGCTTCTCGTCATGACCAACGACCAGGAGAAGGGCCCCTGGGCCGTCCTCAAGAACCCGCAGCACGAGGTCGCCTCCCGGGTCGACCGCGCGCACCCCGTCGACGGGGCCAACGGCCTGCGCATCGACGGCGCGGACACCGCCACGCCGCGCCTCGGCCAGCGCACCCAGGGTGGCGACACGCCCTACCGCTACAACGCCTTCCCCGCCCTGCCGAAGGGCTGCGACGAGGCTGCCGCGCCCGCCCCCGCCCCCTCCGCCTCCGCGCCCCGGAACTCCGCCCAGGGCGGTCAGACCTCCGTCGTGCCGAAGGGCGGCGTCGCGGCCGGTGCCGAGTTCGGTGCCGAGGAGAGCTCCGACACGCTGGTCGCGGCCGGCGCCGGCGCCGCCTCGCTGGCCGCCGCCGGGCTCGGTTTCGTGGTGCTGCGCCGCCGTTCCGCCGCCGCCCGCGGCTGACCCGCACCCCTGCCGTACCCCTGCCTCATCCCGCTCCTCGCCCCTTGACCCGAGCCCGGAGCGTTCCACCCCACCCCCGGCCGGCCGTCGCGACCCACGCGGCGGCCGGCCGCACCCCGTCCTCCCGGAGCCCGCGCATGCGCCGCCGTACCGTCACCGCCGCCGTCCTGCTCATGGCCGCCCTCGCCGGCTGCTCGGCCGGTGGCGAGCCCGCCGCCGTCACCCCGCCCGCCCGGATCGTGGAGTCGGCCGCCCCGGCGCCCGCCGCCGACGCCGCGGCCGCGAAGCCGCTCGCCCGCTCGCTGCCCGTGCGGATCCAACTGCCCGCGGCCGGTGTGGACGTGCGGGGCGTGCCGGAGCTCGGGCTGAACGCCGACGGGACCGTCGAGGTGCCGTCCGTCGCCCAGGCCGAGCGGATCGGCTGGTACGGGAAGGGCGTCACGCCCGGCGAGACCGGACCCGCCGTCCTCATCGGGCACTTCGACACCGAGCGCGGGCCCGCCGTGCTGAAGGACGTCTCCAAGGTGAAGGTCGGCGACGAGCTCACCGTGACCCGGGCCGACGGCACCGTCGCCGTCTTCCGGATCCGCGAGCTGGAGCAGGTCGACAAGGACGCCTTCCCGACGGAGAAGGTGTACGGCGACACCCGCCGCCCCGAGCTGCGCCTGATCACCTGCGGCGGCGAACTCGTCGACGGCCACCGGCCGGACAACATCGTCCTGTACGCGGACCTGGTCGCCGCCCGGCGGGACTGACCCCGGGGCCGCCGTGACGCGCGGGGCGCCCGAGCCTCCCGGCCCCTCCTGAGGCAGAATCGGCGGCATGACGAGCCCCACGCCCTCCGAGCAGAACCCCGAGCCGACCTCCGCCGACCGCGTCTACCGCTCCTCCTTCGGCATCGCGGGAGGGATCTTCCTGATCGCCCTGACGCTCGTCTTCGCGGGCGACGCGATGCTGCGCGGCGAGGGCCGGACGCCCTGGCTGGCGCTGGCCGGACTGCTGCTCGTCGTGCCGCTGGTCATCGCCTTCACCCTCCGGCCCGCCGTCTACGCCAACGAGGACCGGCTCCGGATCCGCAACCCCTTCCGCTCGATCCTGCTGCCCTGGGCCTCCGTCGCCGACGTCCGGGCCGGCTACTCCAGCGAGGTCTTCACGCAGGAGGGCGCCAAGTACCAGCTGTGGGCCCTGCCCGTCTCGCTGCGGCAGCGGAAGAAGGCCGCCCGCCAGGCCGCCCGCGCCTCCCAGGACGACCCCCACGGACGCACCTCCGTCACGGCCGACGTCCGGGACTCCGCCGCGCGCATCGCGGCCGGTGACCAGAACGTGGCGGACCTGCGGGAGATGGCCGAGCGGTACCAGGGCGGGGAGGGGGCGCAGGGCGCGCCGCAGATCCGCTGGGCGTACGAGATCCTCGCCCCGGCCGCCGTCGGCCTGGTCCTCTTCGTGGTGCTCGCCGCGACCGGCTGAGCCCGCCCGGCGCCGCCCTCCACCCCACCGGTGTCCTAGGGGCAACGGTGGGGTGAAGCATGCCTCCGGCGCTTGGTTTAGCACCCAACGATCCCGGCCGTGTCCATAGATTGCCCGTGCCGAGACTGTGGGGGTGGGAGCAATGACCAAGGGCACCGGTGTGTCCGGGACGCGTTGTCTGGTCGACGTCAGATCCGACGGGCGATACGGCTGGCGGCTGGTCGCGCAGAACGGTCGGGTGGTGGCACGGTCGGGGCAGTGCTTCGCCGACCACGCCGCCTGCCGGGCGGCGTTCACGGCGCTCTGCGCGGGGCACGCGGCCATGGGGGGCGGAGTGCAGCACACCGCGGGCGGCAGCGGATGGGTCTGGCTGCTGCGGGACGCGGAGGGGCGCCCCGCGGCGTTCTCCGGGAGGGCGTACGAACGCCACTCCACCTGTCGTTCCTCCTATGACCGCTTCCGTGCGCTGCTGACCGCAGAGGGCGCCCATTGGACCTCGACTGCCTTATGGTGAACGGAAGTTGCCCCTCGGGTGCTCCTCGTTCACGTCGTGTGGCGCACATGTCAACCGGGCCGGACTTACGTCCTTACCGTGACGACCGAGACGACCGATCCGACCGCGCCGCCCGGCGCTCCCGACCCGCGGCCCGACGGTCCGCCCGGCGGTCCGCCCGACACGCCGAGGCGGCTGTACAGCGACCCCGGCCCCGCCGACCGGGTCTTCCGCGGCGTCGCCCGCACCGGCGGCGGCCTCGTCCTCGCCGTGATGCTCCTCGTCGGCGGCTTCCTGTTGCACCGCGCCTGGCAGGCGCTCGACCGGGCCGGCGTCTCCTTCCTCACCACCGAGAACTGGGAGCCGGACGCGGGGCGGTTCGGCATCGCGGCCGTCCTCCTCGGCACCGTCCTCATCGCCCTCGTCGCGATCGTCGTCGCCGTGCCGCTCGCCACCGGCGCCGCGCTCTACATCTCCGAGTACGCCCCGCCCCGGCTGCGCCGCACCCTGGTCTCCACCGTCGACCTGATGGCCGCCGTGCCCTCGGTCGTCTACGGCCTGTGGGGGGTGTTCTGGCTGGAGGAATCGATCCTGCCGATCGCCCGCTGGATCTCCGCCTACTTCGGCTGGATCCCCTTCCTGCGCGTCGCCGGCGCCGACCCCGACGACCCGCTCGCCCCGCCGACCGTCTACACCTCCTCCACCTTCGTCGCCGGGCTCGTCGTGGCGATGATGGTGGCGCCGATCATCTGCTCGATCATGCGCGAGGTCTTCTCCCAGGCGCCCGCCGGCGAACGCGAGGGCGCCTACGCGCTCGGCGCCACCCGCTGGGGCATGATCCGCTCCGTCGTCCTCCCCTTCGGCAAGGGCGGCATGATCGGCGGCACCATGCTCGGCCTCGGCCGCGCCCTCGGCGAGACCATCGCCGTCTACATGGTCATCTCGCAGGTCTTCACCCTCCAGTGGCACGTGCTCCAGACCGGCACCAGCTCGGTCTCCTCGCTCATCGCCCTGCGCTACGGCGAGGCCACCGCCTTCGGCATGTCCGCCCTGATGGCGGCCGGCTTCGCGCTCTTCGTCATGACCCTGATCGTCAACTTCGCCGCCTCGTCCATCGTCGCCCGCAGCCGCTCCGGCGCCTCCAGCGACGCGTAACAGGGGATCCCCATGACCATCGTCCCGGAGCGGTCGACCGTGCGACCGCCCGCCGAGCAGGCCCCGCCGCCAGGACCCGAACGGCGCCGCACCACGGGCGGCACACGCGCCACCGACGTGTACGCCGTGCTCGGCGCGGGCGCCGCCGCGCTCGCCCTCACCTGGCTGCTCTTCGCCCGGCTGCTGCCCTTCGGCGGCACCGTCGGCTTCGTCCTCGTCGCGTACGCCCTCTTCCTCGGCCTCTACGCCCTGCTCGTCTCCTTGGACGAGGACGGGCCCACCGTCCGCGACCGGGTCGCCGGCGTGGTCGTCCGCACCCTCGGACTCGTCCTCCTCGCCGTCCTCGTCTTCGTCGTCGCCTTCACCCTCTGGGAGGGCCGCGAGGCCCTCGTCCACCTCAACTTCTTCACCGAGGACATGAGCCTCGCGGGGCCGCTCGAACCGCTCGGCGTCGGCGGCGTCCTGCACGCCGTCGTCGGCACCCTGGAGCAGGTCGGCATCGCGCTCGTCCTCACCGTCCCCACCGGTGTCGTCTGCGCCGTCTTCCTCACCGAGGTCCCCGGCCCCTTCGCCCGCCTGGTCCGCACCATCGTCGAGGCGATGACCGCGCTGCCCTCGATCGTCGCCGGGCTCTTCGTCTACGCGACCGTCATCCTCGCCCTCGGCATGGAGCGCTCCGGCCTCGCCGCCGCCCTCGCCCTCTCCGTGATGATGCTGCCGATCATCATCCGCGCCTCCGACGTCGTCATCCGGCTCGTCCCCGGCACCCTGCGCGAGGCCTCGTACGCCATGGGCGCCTCGCGCTGGCGGACCGTCCGGCACGTCGTGCTGCCCACCGCCCGCTCCGGCCTCACCACCGCCGTCATCCTCGGCACCGCGCGCGGGGTGGGGGAGACCTCCCCGGTGCTGCTCACCGCCGGCTTCACCGCCGAGCTCAACGCGCTGCCGACCTCCGGCGCCCAGGTCTCCCTGCCGCTCGCCACCTTCGAGCTGGTCAAGTCGCCCGAACCGAACATGATCGCCCGGGGCTTCGGCACCGCCGCCGTGCTGATGCTCCTCGTCCTGCTCCTCTTCGCGCTCGCCCGGATCGCCGGGGGGCGCGGGCCCGGGCAGCTGACGAGACGGCAGGAGCGGCGCCGGGCCGCCGCCTCGCGGGCGGACGCGGCCCGGTTCGCGCCCGGCTCCGGTGCGGCGCCGGGCTCCGGTGCGGCGCCGGGCTCCGGTGCGGCGCCGGGCTCCGGTGCGGCGCCGGGCTCCGGTGCGGCGCCGGGCTCCGGTGTCGCCTCCGGTCCCGGGGCCGCCGTCGGCGGAGCCCGTACCGACCTCCGATCCGTACCACCGTCGAGGAGCACGCCGTGAGATCGCCCGTCCCGCTCGCCCGCATCCTCCTGGGCCTGGGCACCGTGCTCTGCGCGCTGCTCGCCCTGCTCGCGGGCCCGCCCGCGGCCCAGGCCGCCGGGTACACCAAGATCACCGGATCCGGCTCCACCTGGAGCTCCAACGCCGTCGAGCAGTGGCGCCGCAACATCGGCGCCAATACCGGACTCACCGTCAACTTCAACGCCAACGGCTCCTCCCAGGGCCGCGAGCAGTTCAAGAACGGCACCGTCGACTTCGCCGTCTCCGAGATCCCCTACGGCCTCACCGACGGCGGCGCCACCGACGTCCCGCCGAGCCGCGGCTACGCCTACATGCCGATCGTCGCGGGCGGCACCGCCTTCATGTACAACCTCCGCATCGGCGGCCGCCAGGTCACCAACCTGCGCCTCTCCGGACCCGTCCTCGCGAGGATCTTCACCGGGCAGCTGACCATGTGGAACGCGCCCGAGATCAAGGCCGACAACCCGGGCCTGGTCCTCCCCGCCCGCCGGATCGTGCCCGTCGTCCGCTCCGACGGCTCGGGCACCACCGCCCAGTTCACCACCTGGCTGGCCAGGGAGCACGGCTCGGTCTGGAACGACCACTGCCGCCGCGCCGGCCGCTCCACCCCCTGCGGGATGACCTCGTACTTCCCCGTCGTGCCCGGCACGACGACGGTCGCCAAGTCCGGCTCCCTCGGCGTCTCGGCGCACGTCCGCCAGCCCCAGGGCGAGGGCGCGATCACCTACGTCGAGTACTCGTACGCGGTCAACGCGCACTTCCCGGTCGCCAAGGTCCTCAACCGCTCGGGCTACTACGTCGAGCCGACCGCCCAGGCCGTCGCCGTCGCCCTCCTCCAGGCCCGGATCGACACCGACCGCTCCTCGCCGGACTACCTCACCCAGATCCTCGACGGCGTCTACCGCTCGGGCGACGACCGCGCCTACCCGCTGTCCAGTTACAGCTACATGGTCGTCCCCACCTCGCAGACCGCCCCGCACACCGCGGAGAAGGGCCGCTCGCTCGGCACCTTCGCCCGTTACTTCCTCTGCGAGGGCCAGCAGCAGGCCGAGGAGCTGGGGTACTCGCCGCTCCCGAAGAACCTCGTCCAGGCGGGCTTCGACCAGGTCCGCCGCATCCCCGGCGCCCCCACCGGCGCCGTCGACCTCTCCTCCTGCCGCAACCCCACCTTCTCCTCCGACGGCTCCAACACCCTGGCCAGGAACGCCCCGAGGCCGAAGGCCTGCGACAAGCAGGGCGCGCGACAGTGCGCGGACGGCACGGGCGGGGCGCGGGGGGTGGCCACCCCGGTCACCAACGGAGGCGGTGCGTCCGGCGGTTCGGCGAACGGCGGCGGCACGCCCTCCGGCGGCACCGGCGGCACGGGTGGCACGAGCGGCAACGGGTCCGGATCCGGCGGCGGTTCGGGCAGCGGCTCGAACGGCGGTGGTACGGCGGCGGGTCCGGGGTCCGGATCCGGACCGGGTGCGGGTGCGGGTACGGGCTCCGTCGGTGCGACCGGCACCGGAACGACCGGCGCCGACGGCGCCGACGGCGCCGGCGGGGCCACGGGCGGCACGGCGTCGGGCTCCGGAACCGGTGGGGCCGTCGTCGACCCCGACACCGGCGACATCGTCACGGACGGCGGCGCGGGCGGCGCGGGCGGCGGCACCGGGGGCGGTGACGGCGGCAGCCCCGTCGTCGGGACCCCCGTCACCCTCGCCGCCGACTCGGGCGCAGGCCTGCGCGGCCTGCTGATGGTCCTGTCGGCCTTCCTGCTCCTCGCCACCGTCATCGTCCCGCCGTTGGTCGGCCGCTTCCTGGCGAACCGCGCCGAGCGCCCGGGAGGCACCCGATGAGACATCCGATGAGGCACCCGAAGAGGCATCCGGCGACGGGACCGGCGTCACGCGTGCGCGCCCGTGCGACGGGCCTCGGCGCCCTCCTCGCCGCGCTCGTCCTCGCTCTGCTGCCGCTGCCGCGGGACCCGTCGGCGGCCGCCGCGACCGGCCCCGAGAGCTCCGCCGTCACCCAGCGCGGCACCAAGGGCCCCTACGACGACTTCTCCGGCCTGGAGGTGACCGTCCACCAGACGAGGAACCTGCGGGGCCAGGGCGTCAGGGTCTCGTGGAAGGGCGCGAAGCCGTCCGGGCTCGGCAGCGACTACCTCCAGATCATGCAGTGCTGGGGGGACGATCCGGCGGGGCCCGGGCGGGAGCAGTGCCAGTTCGGGGCGACGAACCCGCCCCAGGGCCGCACCTTCGGGAGCTGGGTCGGCCAGCGGCTGGTCAATCCCGGCCTCGACCCGCTGGAGGAGCGGTACACCGAGCCCGTCCCCGGCACCGATTACCCCGGGCAGACCCACGATCCGTTCGTCCCCTTCACCCCCGTCACGGGCGCGCCGACCACGAAGCACACCGACTGGACCTACTTCAGCGCCAACGACACCAACGAGGAGCCGTACAGCGTCACCCAGCCCGACGGCACCGGCGAGGTGCACTTCGACCTCCAGTCCACCCGGGAGGCACCGCACCTGGGCTGCGGTGACCCGGTGGGCTCCGGCGCCGCGCTCCGGGGCCGCGGCTGCTGGCTCGTCGTCGTGCCGCGCGGCACCTACGACCCGTCGGGGACGAACTCGGCGGGCACCCCGCAGCAGCCGCCGGTCGGCCACCCCCTCACCTCGCCGCTCTCCACCGGCAACTGGAACCAGCGGCTCGTCTTCCCACTCGACTTCCTGCCCGTCGGCGACGCCTGCCCCGCCGACATGGCCGAGCGCCGGATCACCGGCTCCGAGCTGATCACGGAGGCCGTCACCTCCTGGCAGGCGGCGCTGTGCGCCGGCGGCCCGACCCGCTTCACCTTCTCCCAGCGGGGCGAGGAGCTGGCCCGGGGCAGCCTGCTGAACCCGACCCCCTCCTCGCCCGGACTGGCCTTCACCGTCGAGCCCGTGGAGGGCGGGGAGAAGGCGGGCTTCGTGCACGCGCCGGTCGCCGTCAGCGGCCTCACGGTCGGCTTCTTCTGGGAGGCGGACAGGATCGGACTGGTGAAGGAGCTGAGGCTGAACCCCCGGCTCCTGGCGAAGCTGGTCACGCTCTCCTACCGGGCCGACGTCCGGGTGCCCACCGGGGGGAGCGAGCCGCCGGCGCACCTCAAGGACAATCCGGTCTCCCTCGTCCGCGACCCGGAATTCCTGGAGCTGAATCCGGCCCTGGCGGAGGCGCGCCCCGCGGAACTCGCCTACCCCGGCGGAATCCTGCTCTCCGCCGAACGCTCCGACACCGCGAAGGTCGTCTGGGACTATCTGCGGGGAGACGAGGACGCGCACGCCTTTCTGGAGGGAAAGGCGGACCCCTGGGGGATGAAGGTGAATTCCTATTACCGGGAGCTGGGGGTCGCCGAGGCCGGCCTCTACGAATTCCCGAAGGCCGACCCCACCGAGACGCAGCTCTCCCTGGACGGGAAGACCATCGCGTACGGGGCGATCGACCGCTCCCCGTACGCCTCCGACTTCCACGACGCCGTCCGGTGGATCCGCAGGGGCACCAACAACGCCAAGTACGAGGCCGACAACGACACGGCGACGGGCGGGCTCAAGCTGAAGAGCGCCCCGGTCATCCAGGGCAGCCGCCGTGCCTTCGGCATCGTGGACCTGGGCTCCGCCACCCGCTACAGCCTCCAGCTCGCGTCCCTGCCCAACGCGGACGGCAGGTTCGTCGCGCCCACCCCCGCCGCCCTGACCGAGGCGGTCGGGCAGTTCCGCGACGCGTCCGTCCCCGGGGTCCTCGCCCCCGAACCGGCCCGGACCAGGAAGGGCGCGTACCCGCTGACGGTGGTCACCTACGCCGTCTCCTCCGACCGGCTGCCCGTCGACGCCCGCAAGGACTACGCGCGGCTGATGCGGTACGCGGCCGGCCCCGGCCAGGAGCAGGGCGTCGCCCCGGGTGAGCTGCCGTTCGGCTACGCGCCGATGCCCGCCGGGCTGAAGGCGCGGGCGGCGGCCGCCGCCGAGCGGCTGGAGCGGGGGGCGCCGGGCGGACCGGGCGGCGCGACGGGCGACCCGGGCGGAGCGGGCCCCACCGGCTCCGGATCCGGCTCGGGCGACCCCGGGAGCGGTCCGGGCGGCGGCGGATCCTCCGCGTCCGCTCCGGGGGCCGGGCCGGGCTCCGGCTCTTCGGGCGGCCCGGGCCCCGGCACCGGCTCGGACGGTGGCGGTACGGGAACGGGGGCGCCGTCCTCCGCCCCGCCCGGCGGCTCCACCGGAGGCGCGGGTGGATCCGGCTCCGGTCCGGGCTCCGGCGGCGCTTCCGGGCAGCAGCTCGCCGGGACGACCGGCACCACGCCCTCCGGGGCGCTCGGCTGGATCCGCTGGATCCTCCTCGGCGTGCTGGTCGCCGGCGGTGTCGCCGGTCTCGCCGGGCCGGCGGTCCTGGGGTTCGCGGGCCGCCGCGAGACTCCCTCGGATTCACCTAGGACAGGAATTCGTAACCTGAAAAGCCGCTGAACGTGGTGGTCCCCGGACCCTCCCGTGCGGAATTCTTATTCCCGGCCGGTCGACGGATCGGCCGGGAATAAGAATCCGGATTTGCTTGCGCGTCCATTCCATGACATCCGTTTTCACGGAGGAGATCAGAAGTGAACGTCAAGTCCCGCGCTCGTATCGGTGCCGCCCTCGGCGTGGCCGCCCTCGGTCTCGGTGTCGCCCTCGCCCCGGCGGCCCAGGCCGACCCCACCCCGGTCACCCAGTACCGCACCCTGGCGGGTGTCGGCTCCGACACGACCCAGGACGTCCTGAACGGCCTCGGCAACGTCGTGACCAACGCCTTCGGGCAGAAGATCATCGCCTCCTGGGACGCCACCGGCACCGCCACCGTCAAGACCAAGGCGACCGGCTGCGTGATCAACCGCCCGAACGGCTCCTCGGCCGGCATCGACGCGCTCCGCAACGCCGTGGACACGGCCTCCGGCTGCCTCGACTTCGCCCGCTCCTCGCGCGTCCCGGTCGACGGCTCCACCACGGACCTCACCTGGATCCCCTTCGCCAAGGACGCGGTGTCCTGGGTGAAGCGCTCCGACAGCGCCCTGCCGTCCGACCTGACGGCCGCGCAGCTGAAGGACATCTACGAGTGCAACCTCACCAGCCTCAACGGTGTGGCCCTCACCCCGCTCCTGCCCCAGGCCAACTCCGGCACCCGACAGTTCTTCCTCTCCTCCATCGGCGTGGCCACGCCGGGCTCCTGCGTCACGCAGGGTGTCCAGGAGAACAACGGCACCGTCCTCGACACCGCGGGTGACATCGCCCCCTACTCCGTCGCCCAGTACACGGCGCAGGAGAAGGCCGTCGTCACCGACCGCCGCGGCGCGGCCGTCCTCGGTTCCCTCGCCGGCGTCGCCCCGCGCAACGCCGACAAGACGCTCAACCCGGCCTTCCCCTTCACCCGCGAGGTCTACAACGTCGTCCCGACCCCGAAGCTGACGAACGCCACGATCGCCTCCACCTTCGTCGGCTCGGCCTCCAAGGTCTGCGCCGCCACCACCACGATCACCAACTACGGCTTCGGCACCCTCGGCGCCGGCTGCGGCACCACCACCCTCAAGGGCGAGCGCTGACCACCGCCGCCGCTCCCTGAGCGCACACCGGCCGGGCACCCTCGTGGTGCCCGGCCCCCGGGCGTTGGCCCGGCCGTCCGACTCCGCTCCGATTCCGCTCCGGCTCCGCTCCGCTTCCGACTCCTCCGGGGGACCCGCATGAACCGCCCCGTACCACTCCGTTCACCGGCGGCGCTGCTCACCGCGCTCGCCGTGCTCCTCGGCGTCCTCGCCACCGTGCTCGCGCTGGCCGCGCCCGCCGGGGCGGTCACCCTGCGCGGGAGCTTCGCGCTCCAGGGCGGTTCCGGCTCCCTCTCCGACCCGGTCTTCGCCGCCGGGGTCGGCACCTCCGCCGGCTGCCCCGACGCGCCGGACCCCGCCAAGCCGTACGACCACGCCAGGCTCGTGCTCGTCAGCCCCGACACCCCCGAGACCACGGACATCGCCCGGACCGTCGTCGGAGCGCCGTTCGGCGACGGGCCCTTCACCCGGGACCTCGACCACCGGGTCGTCGACGGCCAGCCGCTGTCGCGCTCCCTGAAGGAGGCGATCCGTGCCTTCCGCCCCGACGGGCCGTTCGACGGCCGCTACGAGCTGCGCCTCCTCTGCCGGAACGCGACGGTCACGAACGAGACCGACTACTTCTCCACGATGATCGAGGTCGCCGGCGACACCTGGACCCCGATCAGCCAGCGGGCCACGGCCATCGGGCTCACGATGGACCCCCCCGTCGGCGTACCGGGCGGACGGATCAAGGTCGTCGTCTCCGTCGAACCCGGGGACGCCGTCGGCACGGTGAGCTTCGTGACGACGGTCGCGGAGGAGATCGTCGAGTTCGCCAGCGCCGAGGTCGTCGCCGGGAGGGCCGAGGCCGTCCTCTCCGACCTCGTCCCGACCCCGCCCGAGGGCGGGTTCGTGGGCGCGGTGTTCACCCCCGCCGACGCCGAGGCGTTCACCACCGCGCTCACCGCCGACTACTACTACGTGCAGGAACCCACCGCCACGCCCACGCCCACGGGCACCCCCAGCGCGAGCGTCACCCCGACCCCCACCCCGACCGGCTCCACGCAGACGCCGACCGACGCCCCGACGGACGGGCCGACCGACGCCCCGACCGACGAGCCCACCCCCACGGACACGCCGAGCGGCAGCCCCACGGCCACCACCCCCACCCCCACGCCCACGGCGACCGGGACCGGGACCGGGACCGGCGGCACCGACACCACCTCCGGCGGCACGGACACCTCCGGCTCCTCCGGTTCCGGGAGCGGTTCCGGATCCGGATCCGGTTCCGGATCCGGATCCGGTTCCTCCGGCGGCACCACCCCCCACGGCGGGGGCACCCTCGCCGCCACCGGTGCTTCCTCCGCCGCCTCCGCGGCGCTCGGGGCGCTCGCGCTCTGCCTGCTCGGCGCCGCGGCCGTGATCGAGGTCCGCCGGCGCAGGGCGGGCGCCCGGCCGTGACCACCGCACCGGCTCCGGCCGCCCCCCGCGCCGGGCTCGGCCTGGCCGGGGCGGCGTTGTGCGTGCTCGCCGCGCTGCTCGTCGGCTTCGCCGCGAACCTCACCGTCGTCGGGCACCTCCAGCACGCCCGCGACCAGGCCACCGCGTACGACGAACTCCGCGAGCAACTCGCCCTCGGCACCGCCCCGGTGGGGCAGACGACCTACGACGGCAAGGCGGTCGCCCCCGGCGACCCCGTCGCCCTGCTGCGCATCCCGGTTCTCGGGCTGCGCGAGGTCGTCGCCGAAGGCACCACCTCCGGGGTCCTCATGTCGGGGCCCGGCCACCGCCGGGACACCCCGCTCCCCGGCCAGTCCGGGACGGCCGTCCTCATGGGCCGCCAGTGGGGCTACGGCAGCCCCTTCAACGACCTGCACCGGCTCCCGTCCGGCGCCCGCGTCGAGGTGACGACCGGCCAGGGGGAGGCGGTGTACGAGGTGGTGGGCGTCCGGCGCCCCGGTGACCCCACCCTCGCCGCGCCCGGCGCGGGCGAGGGCCGGCTGACCCTCGTCACGGCCGACGGAGGCGCGTACACCCCCGGGAACTTCCTCTTCGTCGACGCGAAACTGGTCTCCGACGTCCAGCCCAGCCCGCCGCGCCCCCTGCGCCCGGGCTGGATCACCGACGCCGAGAAGCCGCTCGCCGGCGACCCGGCCGCCTGGCCGGGGATCTTCCTCGGCGCGCAGGCCCTCCTGCTCGCCGCCGTCCTCACCGTCGCCGCCCGCCGCCGCTGGGGCCCCCGCCAGGCCTGGGCCGCCGCCACCCCGGTGCTCGTCGCGCTCGGCGTCCTGGTCTCCGGCGAACTCACCCGCCTCCTCCCCAACCTCCTCTGAAAACCGTGGAGCTGATGACACCGTGACCGACTTCGCCGACACCGTCGCCCTGCCGCCCGTCTCCGCAACGCAGCCGCCCGCGACCCGCGCCGGCGCGCTCGAAGCCGAGGCCGTCTCCGCCTGGTTCGGCGACCGCAAGGTCCTCGACCGGGTCTCGCTCGCGATGCCCGCACGCGAGGTGACCGCCCTCATCGGCCCCTCCGGCTGCGGCAAGTCCACCTTCCTCCGCATCCTCAACCGGATGCACGAACTCGTCGGCTCCGCCGCCCTGTCGGGCCGGGTCCTCCTCGACGGCGCCGACATCTACGACCGGGGCCGCCGCATCACCCACGCCCGCCGCGAGATCGGCATGGTCTTCCAGAAGCCCAACCCGTTCCCCGCGATGTCGCTGTACGAGAACGTCCTCGCCGGCCTCAGGCTCGGTGGCGTCCGGGCCGGCCGCGACGAGAAGGACGCCCTCGTCGAGGAGTGCCTGACCCGCGCAGGCCTCTGGAACGAGGTCAAGGACCGGCTCCGCCAGCCCGGCGGCGCCCTCTCCGGCGGCCAGCAGCAGCGCCTCTGCATCGCCCGCGCGCTCGCCGTCCGCCCCCGGGTGCTCCTCATGGACGAGCCCTGCTCGGCCCTCGACCCGACCTCCACCCGGCGGGTCGAGGAGACCATCGCCGACCTCAGGTCCGAGGTGACGATCGTGATCGTCACCCACAACATGCAGCAGGCCGCCCGGGTCTCCGACTCCTGCGCCTTCTTCCTCGCCGAGCAGGGCACGCCCGGTGTCATCGTCGAGCACGGCCCGACGGAGACGATGTTCGACGCCCCGGCCGACCCGCGCACGGCGGACTACGTCGACGGCCGCTTCGGGTAGCCGGGTCCGTCGCGTGCGGAAGGGCCGGTACGGGAACTCCCGTACCGGCCCTCGTGCTTCACTCCCGGCTCACAGCCCCGCGGCCGCCGCCAGGTCCTTCTTCAGGGCGCCGAGGAGCTCGGTGCCGGTCGCGCGGGCCGCGGCGAGGCCGCTCGCGTCGGCGACCGGGACCACGACCTCCAGGTAGCACTTCAGCTTGGGCTCCGTGCCCGACGGGCGGACGATCACCCGGGCCTTGTAGGCGCCGTCCAGGTGGTAGCGCAGGCCGTCCGTCGGCGGCAGCGTCTCCGTGCCCTTCGTCAGGTCCTCCGCCGAGACGACGGTCAGGCCCGCGAGCGTCACCGGCGGCTTCTCGCGCAGGGCGGCCATCGCGGACGCGATGACGCCGAGGTCCTCCACGCGCACCGACAGCTGGTCCGTGGCGTGCAGCCCGTGCGCGACCGCCAGGTCGTCGAGGAGGTCCGTCAGCGTCCGGTCCTGCTCCTTGAGCTCCGAGGCCAGCTCGGCGACGAGCAGCGCCGCGGTGATGCCGTCCTTGTCGCGGACGCCCTCCGGGTCCACGCAGTAGCCGAGCGCCTCCTCGTACCCGTACCGCAGCCCCTCGACGCGGGCGATCCACTTGAAGCCGGTCAGCGTCTCCTCGTACCCGACCCCGGCCGCCTCGGCGATCCGGCCGAGCAGCGAGGACGACACGATCGACTCGGCGAAGACGCCCCGCGCGCCCTTGTGCACGAGGTGCGCGGCGAGCAGCGCGCCGACCTCGTCGCCGCGGAGCATCCGCCAGCCGCCCTCGACGGCGGCGTCCGGCACGGCCACGGCGCAGCGGTCGGCGTCCGGGTCGTTGGCGATGACGATGTCGGGGTCCACGGCCCGGGCCGCCTCGAAGGCGAGGTCCATGGCGCCCGGCTCCTCCGGGTTGGGGAACGCGACCGTCGGGAAGGCCGGGTCGGGCTCGGCCTGCGCGGCGACCAGCGCCGGCGGCGGGAAGCCGTGCCGGGCGAAGGCGGCGGTGAGCACGTCCTTGCCGACGCCGTGCATGGCCGTGTAGACGGTCCGCGCGGTGCGCGGCGAGCCGGGGGTCAGGACGGCGTCGGTCCGGGTCAGGTACGCCTCCAGGACCTCCTCGCCGAGCACCTCCCAGCCGGTCTCCGGGCGCGGCACGTCGGCCAGGGCGCGGACGGCCGCGATCTGGGCCGCGATCCCGGCGTCCGCCGGCGGCACGATCTGCGAGCCGTCGCCGAGGTACACCTTGTAGCCGTTGTCGCGGGGCGGGTTGTGGCTCGCGGTCACCTCGACGCCGGCGACGGCGCCCAGGTGCCTTATGGCGTACGCGAGGACGGGCGTCGGCAGGGGGCGCGGCAGGAGCGCGGCGCGCAGGCCCGCGCCGGTCATCACGGCGGCGGTGTCGCGGGCGAAGTCCTCGGACTTGTAGCGGGCGTCGTAGCCGATGACGACCAGACCGCCGGTCCGTCCCTCCGCCTTCAGGTACGCGGCGAGCCCGGCGGCGGCGCGGATCACCACGGCGCGGTTCATCCGCATGGGTCCGGCGCCCAGCTCCCCGCGGAGTCCCGCGGTGCCGAACTGGAGCGTCCCGGTGAACCGGACCGCCAGCTCGTCGGTGTCCCCCCGGTCGAGGAGCGCGCCGAGCTCCTCGCGGGTCTCGGAATCGGGATCCTCGGCGAGCCACGCCTGGGCCCGGGCGAGGAGGTCGTCCTGCGTCACGGTGATGCGCCTTTCGGAGAGCGGGTGGGAGGGGTGCGGGGGCGGGGGCGAGTGGGGGTGCGGGCGGGTGGGGCGCGGGGGTGGCCGCTGCGCGGAGCCTTCCCCGTCCCGCCCCTTCCCGTAACCGGGGCTCCGCCGCCCCGGACCCCCGCGCCGCGGACGCCGTCGGGGCGGAACCCTCGCCGGACGGGGCCGGGAGGCATGCCCCCGGTGACGGGAAGGGGCGGGGTGGGGGAGGGGCCCGGCGCGGCGGCACCCGCCCCGCCCACCCGGGGAACGGTCAGATCCGGTCGAGGACCCGCGTCAGCAGTTCACCCATCCGAGCCGCCGAGTCGCGCCCCGCCTGGAGCACTTCCTCGTGGTTGAGCGGCTCGCCCGAGAGCCCCGCCGCCAGGTTGGTGACCAGCGAGATGCCGAGGACCTCCGCGCCGGCCTCGCGGGCGGCGATGGCCTCCAGGACCGTGGACATGCCGACGAGGTCGCCGCCCATGACGCGGACCATGTTGATCTCGGCGGGGGTCTCGTAGTGGGGGCCGGGGAACTGGACGTAGACGCCCTCCTCCAGCGTCTCGTCGACCTCCTTGCACAGCGCGCGCAGCCGCGGCGAGTACAGGTCGGTGAGGTCGACGAAGTTCGCGCCGACGATGGGGGAGGCGGCCGTCAGGTTGATGTGGTCGCTGATGAGGACCGGCTGGCCGGGGCGCATGCCCTCGCGCAGGCCGCCGCAGCCGTTGGTGAGGACGATGGTCCTGACGCCCGCGGCCACCGCCGTGCGGACGCCGTGCGCGACGGCGGCGACGCCGCGGCCCTCGTAGAAGTGGGTGCGGCCGAGGAAGACCAGGACGCGCTTCTCGCCGATCTTGTACGAGCGGATCTTGCCGCCGTGGCCTTCGACGGCCGGCGGCGGGAAGCCCGGGAGCTCGGTGACGGGGAACTCGGCCTCGGGGGCGCCCAGGGCGTCCACGGCCGGGGCCCAGCCGGAGCCCATGACCAGGGCGACGTCGTGGTTCTCGACTCCGGTCAGCTCGCGCAGTCGCGCGGCTGCGGCCTCGGCGGCCTCGTACGGGGTGGCAGTAGCGTTCACTGGCTCTCTCGCCTCGGGGAGGGGGTCCGAGGGAGGTGACCCCGGACGGAATTCATTCGCCAAGAAGCCTAGCCCGATAATTCCTACGCGCGTAGATGACGGCGCGGACGGACATGCGATCGTTGTCTTGTCGTTTCCCACGAAAGGGACCCGTCGCACGGGTCGGCGCATGGCCTCAGCAGGGCCGCTTGCGGATCTCCATCACGTAGTCGTGGGGCGCCCCCGCCGACTCCGCCGCGTCGGCCACCTCGCCGAGGTAGCGCGCGGACGGCAGGCCGCCCTCGTAGGCGTTCAGCACGTACACCCAGGCCGGCTCCTCGCCGTCGAGGGTGTGCACCCGGACCCGCATCCGCCGGTAGATGTCGAGGCCCACGCCCTCCCAGCGGTCCATGGAGTCCTCGTCCATCGGCGCGATGTCGTACAGCGCCACGAAGACCTGCTGGCGGGGGGCCTCCACGAGGGTGGCGAGCGCCCCCTCCCAGCCCATCTGCTCCCCGCCGAAGGTGAGCCGCCAGCCGTTCAGCCAGCCGGTGCCGCGCAGCGGTGAGTGCGGGGCGCGGCGGGTCATGAGCCGCGGGTCGAGGTTGCCGGCGTACGCGGCGTAGAGCGACATGGGTCCGAGGGTACGGGAGTGGCGGGGGTGGGCGGCGAACCCCGAGGTGGCGGCCGTACGAGGGGTGCGCGCGGGGCCGGCGGGGGATTTTCCGGCCCCGGCGCGAGGGAGTCGGCGGCGTGCGGGACAATGGGGTACGCACTTGAAGCGTGCGGGACAATGGCGTACGCACTGCAGCCCACGGGGGCCGCACACCCCCGGCAGAACGAGAGCGCGAGGCGTAGATCCCAGTGACCCGGATCGTGATCATCGGCGGCGGACCCGGCGGATACGAGGCGGCCCTGGTGGGCGCCCAACTCGGCGCGGAGGTGACCGTCGTCGACTGCGACGGCCTCGGCGGCGCGTCCGTCCTGACCGACTGCGTCCCCTCCAAGACCCTGATCGCCACCGCGGAGGTGATGACCACCTTCGACTCCTCCTACGAGGAGCTGGGCATCATCGTCGCGGACGACACCCCGCACCTGGAGCAGGCCGCCCGCGTCGTCGGCGTGGACCTCGGCAAGGTCAACCGACGGGTGAAGCGGCTCGCGCTCGCCCAGTCCCACGACATCACCGCCTCCGTCACCCGGGCCGGCGCCCGGGTCCTGCGCGGCCGCGGCCGGCTCTCCGGCCGGCAGGCCATGGACGGCTCCCGCCAGGTGATCGTGACGGCGGCCGACGGCAGCGAGGAGACGCTGACCGCCGACGCCGTGCTGATCGCCACCGGCGGCCACCCCCGCGAGGTGCCCGACGCCAAGCCGGACGGCGAGCGGATCCTGAACTGGACGCAGGTCTACGACCTCAAGGAGCTCCCGGAGGAGCTCATCGTGGTCGGTTCCGGTGTGACCGGTGCCGAGTTCGCCGGCGCCTACCAGGCCCTCGGCTCCCGCGTCACCCTGGTCTCCTCCCGCGACCGGGTGCTCCCGGGCGAGGACCCGGACGCCGCCGCGGTCCTGGAGGACGTCTTCCGCCGCCGCGGCATGAACGTGATGGCCCGCTCCCGCGCCGAGTCCGCCAAGCGGGTCGGCGACCGGGTCGAGGTCACCCTCTCGGACGGGCGGGTCATCTCCGGCACCCACTGTCTGATGGCCGTCGGCGCGATCCCGAACTCCGCCGGGATGGGCCTGGAGGAGGCCGGGGTCCGGCTCAAGGACTCCGGGCACATCTGGACGGACAAGGTCTCCCGCACCTCCGCCCCCGGCGTGTACGCGGCGGGCGACGTCACCGGCGTCTTCGCGCTCGCCTCGGTCGCCGCGATGCAGGGCCGGATCGCGATGTACCACTTCCTCGGCGACGCGGTGGCCCCGCTCAACCTGAAGACGGTCTCCTCGAACGTCTTCACCGACCCGGAGATCGCCACCGTCGGTTACACCCAGGCCGACGTGGACGCCGGCAAGATCGACGCCCGGGTCGTGAAGCTGCCGCTGCTGCGCAACCCGCGCGCGAAGATGCAGGGCATCCGGGACGGCTTCGTGAAGATCTTCTGCCGTCCCGGCACCGGGATCGTGGTCGGCGGCTGTGTCGTCGCCCCCCGGGCGAGCGAGCTGATCCACCCCATCTCGATCGCGGTCGACAACAATCTGACGGTCGAACAGATCGCAAATGCTTTCACCGTGTACCCCTCCCTGTCGGGCTCGATCGCGGAAGTGGCACGGCAGTTGCACACCCGAAAGTCCACGGGCGGGTCGTAGGGCCGGAGGCGATCACGGTCCCCGCCTGCGGGAACGGTTCGCCGACTCGGACAACCCCCGGCAAGACGGGGCATAGAACGATCAATGGCGGGGCTCTCCATACCACTTGGGAGCCCCGCCTGTGTGTATATTCCGCAATCCGGCGCATAGTGCTGAAAACCAACGGCGGTGCACGTTACTGTCAGTTTTGTGTTCGCTGCAGAACGTCGCCAGTTGATCCTCGAAATGGTGCGAGCCAATGGGGCCGTGTCGCTCCGCGAGCTCGCCCGCGTCGTCCAGACCTCCGAAGTGACCGTGCGCCGTGACGTACGGGCCCTGGAGGCAGAAGGACTCCTCGACCGCCGGCACGGCGGTGCGGTGTTGCCGGGCGGATTCACGCGAGAATCCGGCTTCCCGCAGAAATCCCATCTCGCGACCGCGGAGAAGACGGCCATCGCCGACGTCGCCGCGAGCCTGGTCGAAGAGGGCGAGGCCATCGTCGTCGGCGCCGGGACCACCACCCAGGAGCTGGCCCGCCGGCTCGCCCGGGTGCCCGGCCTCACCGTGGTCACCAACTCGCTGCTCGTCGCCCAGGCCCTGGCGCACGCCAACCGGGTCGAGGTCGTCATGACCGGCGGCACCCTGCGCGGCTCCAACTACGCCCTGGTGGGCAGCGGGGCCGAGCAGTCGCTCCAGGGACTGCGGGTCTCCCGCGCCTTCCTCTCCGGCAGCGGGCTCACCGCCGAGCGCGGCCTCTCCACCTCCAACATGCTCTCCGCGAGCGTGGACCGGGCGCTGGTGCAGGCGGCCGCCGAGGTCGTGGTCCTCGCCGACCACACCAAGCTGGGCACCGACACCATGTTCCAGACGGTGCCGACGGACGTGATCACCCGTCTGGTCACCGACGAGCCGCCGCCGCACGACGAGCGGGCCGCCTCGGAGCTCCAGGCCCTCGCCGACCAGGGCGTGCAGATCGCCGTGGCCGGCACCGGCCAGGGCGGCGTCCCCGCCGAGCAGCTGCCGCCGGGCGTCCGGGGCCGCCGCGAGATGCCGCTGCCCGTGCAGCGCGGCGGCAGGATGCCCGCGGGACAGTTCCGCGGCCCCGGTCCCGGCGGGCTCGGCCCCGAACCCCTGGAGCGGACGGCCCGGGTCGCGGACCTCCGCCGCCGCTGAGCCCCGCCCCGCCCTGCACGACCCCGTACGACCCCGTACGACCCCGATCACGCGCCCGTACGCAGTGAGCCGCCGCCCCCTCCCGCCGCACACGGCGAAGGGCCCCCAGGCGGCTGCCTGCGGGCCCTTCCGTGGTGCTACCGAGCCGGGTGGGCTACCGGGCCGTCAGGCCTTGATCTCGCAGATGCCGGCGCCGGAGGTCACCGACGCGCCGACCTCGGCGTTCAGGCCGGTCACGGTGCCGGACTTGTGCGCGTTGA